>CATPBV010000059.1 GCA_955652345.1 uncultured Solirubrobacteraceae bacterium
ACTGAATCCCGCCGCTGCCGGTCGATACATCTGGCGCCAGAGCCATATAGGTGCCAAGGGCAAACCGCCTGCGAGGGCGGGACGCAAAGCCACGGGCCTTCTTACAGGAAGGTGGCCGGGCTGCCACCGGGTTTCTTGTGCATGTGGTTGTTGGGCCTGGGCGGCTGGCGCACAGATCAATCACCTCCAGGAGGATTAATGATTTCCAAGTTGCGCACTCGCGCAAGGCAAGAGAAGGGTTTCACCCTGATCGAGCTTCTCGTGGTGATCCTGATCATCGGCATCCTTGCCGCGATCGCGATCCCCTCGTTCCTCAACCAGAAGTCGAAGGCAACCGACGCGTCGGCGAAGGAGCTGGCACGCAGCGCCCAGACTGCGGCGGAGACGTATTCAACCGACCACAGCGGAAGCTACGCGGCGATGGACGCGGCCGGCCTCAACGCGATCGAGCCGACGATCAGGATCGTTGCGAGTACCACGGATGCGTACCTGAGTAACGTGACTGTCACCGGTGGTGGGACTGGCTATTCGGTCACTACCACCTCGCCGAGCACTAACACGTTCACGATTACCCGCGCTGCCGATGGGACGACCAGCCGCACGTGTACGCCCGTTGGGGCGGCGGCCGGGTCAGGCGGTTGCGTGGCCGGCGCCTGGTAAGCGTCGCATTAGCTGAGCCGAATGTGTCGGGGCGGGCCGCAGGGCCCGCCCCGACGCGCGTCTTATGGAACACGAGCGGCTGCCGATAGGTAGATCGATGCCTTTCGCCCTCGCAGCACTCGGCGGTCTCGTCATCGGATCGTTCCTGAACGTCGTGGCTTACCGACTGCCGCGTGGTGAGTCGCTCGTGTCGGGCCGCTCACGCTGTCCTAGCTGCGGCACGCACATCAAGCCGTACGACAACGTCCCTGTGGTTGGCTGGCTGCTGCTTCGCGGACACTGCAGGCATTGCGGAGCCAGGATCTCGCCCAGGTATCCGATCGTTGAGCTGGTCAGCGCAGTTCTCGCCGTCGCGGTTGTGCTCCGCGGGCACTCGGGCCGCGAGATCGCGCTGGGGCTGACGCTCGTCGTTGTCCTGGTCCCGGTCGCGCTGATCGACCTCGACCATCGGATCATCCCTAACAGAATCACCCTCCCGGCGGCAGTCGCTGCAGTCGCGATCGGACTTGTCACTGCGCCGGGCCGTGTGCCCGAGCAGCTGATCGCGGGCGCGGCGGCGGCGGCATTCCTGCTGGTGTTCGTGCTTGCCTATCCGCGCGGAATGGGAATGGGGGATGTGAAGCTGGCGGGCGTGCTGGGCCTGTTCCTGGGGCGATCGGTGGGCGTCGCGATCCTCGCCGGAGTCCTCAGCGCGACACTCGTGGGCGCGGTCGTGATCGCTCGCGTCGGCGTCGAGCGCGGGCGCAAGACGGCATTGCCATTCGGGCCGTTCCTCGCTCTGGGCGGGCTCGTCGCGCTGTTCGCCGGGGCGGCGATCGTGCACTGGTACGTGCACACCTCCCTCTGAACCTACGCCGGCTGCGCAGGCGTCGAGCAGGGCTCCGATAGCTCAAGTTGCGTCGCGGGCATCCCGAGCACATGGCTAGGGTGCGCATTCGATCTAACGCAGGGAAAAGTGTCGTTGGCCTCGACATTCAACCTGGCTACGTGGCTGCCGTCGAAGGGCACCCAGGTCAGGCGGCCATTCAGCGCGCTGCTACAGCAGTCCTCGCGCCGGAGGTGGTCCGCGACGGCGAGGTTGTCGACGTCGAGACACTGGCCGGTGTGCTGCGCGACATGTTCGCTCAGCACAAGCTGGGACGGCGGGTACGCCTGGGCGTAGCGAACCATCGGATCGTGATGCGCACCCTAGATCTGCCGCCGTTGTCGGGCGCCAAGGAGATCGCCTCCGCGGTCCGCTTCCAGGCGCAGGACCAGATTCCGATGCCGCTCGATCAGGCCCTCATCGAGCATCACACCCTCGGGAAAGTGCAGACCGCTGAGGGAGAGCGCACCCGCGTCGTGCTGGTCGCCGCGCGGCGCGACATGGTCGACAAGCTGCTCTCGGCGATCCGCAAGGCGGGGCTGCGCCCACACGGGATTGACCTGTCCGCGTTCGCGATGATCCGAGCCCTGTACCGACCTGGGAACGACGAGCCCACGCTCTACGTCAGTGTCGGCGGCGTCACCAACCTGGCGGTGGCGGTGGGACGAACCTGCGTCTTCGCGCGCGTGGCGGCGCACGGCACGGAGGGGATGGCCGGGGAGCTCGCGGAGCGTCGCGGGCTGACGCTCGAGCACTCGCGTGCCTGGCTGAAGCATGTCGGCGTGACGGGCGACATCGAGGAGATCGAGGGGGACCCGGACATCGTCGCGGCCGCCCGGGACGTGCTCGGGGAGGGCATCGCCAGGATCGCCGATGAACTGCAGACCTCGTTGGACTTCCACTCGTCCCAGGACGCGGGCGCGAAAGTGGAGAACGCCATCCTGACCGGGCCCGCGGTCGAGATTCCGGGCTTCTGCGAGGAGCTCGGAACTCAGACGAGCCTCCCGCTTGAAGTCGGAGTCCCGAGGGAGTGGCATCCGGGGGTGCTCGGTGATCTCGAACCTGGGTTATTGGCAGTGGCGACCGGTCTCAGCGTCGAGGAGGTGGCTGCATGAAGGCAGTCAACCTGATCCCTGCCGACGCGAGGCGGACGGGCGGCGGCTCCAGCGAGCTGCGCGTGCCCGTCTACCTCTTCCTCGGGCTGCTCGCGGGGATCCTCGGGCTCGTGACCTTATGGGTCTTGGCCGGCAACACGATCGCTTCGCGCCAGGCACAGCTTGCAGACCTTCAGGCGCGGGCGACGGCCGAGCAGACGCTGGCATCGCAGCTTGTCAAATACGCGCAGTTCGCGTCCGTCGCGCAGAGCAGGGTCCAGACCGTGAGGACGATCGCAGCGACCCGCTTCCATTGGCACACGGCCCTGTCCGAGCTGGCGCACGTCGTGCCCGCCAACACCTCGCTGTTGTCCCTACAGGGGACTGTGGCGCCGGGCGCCAGCGCCGGCGGGTCCGCTACCGGGGGGGGCGGGACCGGGAACCTCCGGTCGCAGATCAGCAACCCCGCGCTGGAGATGACCGGCTGCACCGCCAGCCAGGAAGACGTCGCTCGGCTGATGTCCCGGCTGCGCCTGATCACGGGCGTCACCCGCGTCAGTCTCGGGGCCTCGGTGAAGGCCGCGTCTGGGCCAACTGGCGGCAGTGTCTCAGGCAACGTTTCGGGCAACAGCGGATGTCCTGCCAACCAGCCGGCGTTCGACGTAGTGGTGTTCTTCGAGCCGCTGCCCGGTGCGGGGCCGACGGGAGCGATTCCGGTGAGTGGTGCACCGGGAGCGAGCCTCCCGGCGGGAGCGAGCGCCCCCGCGGGAGCGAGCGCCCCGGCAGGCGGCCAGCAGACACCGGGTCATGGGATCACCGGATGACTGCTCGCGACCGGACCGTGCTGATGGTGGTGGTCGCGCTTGTGGCGCTCGCCGCCGGATGGCTGCTTGTCGTATCGCCGCGGCGCGCGACCGCCGCGAAGCTCGGCAGCTCCATCCAATCTGTTCAGCAGCAGCTCGCGACCGTCCAGGCGCAGGTCGCCGCAGACGAGCGGGCACGCGCGTCATTCTCGGCCGACTACGTCGAGCTGGCGCAGCTGGGCGAGGCGGTCCCGCAGGACGACAACGTGCCATCGCTGCTCGTCGAGCTTCAGGGCGCGGCGAAGGCGTCCGGGGTCGACTTCCGCGGGCTCCAGGTGGTAGGCGGGGGGTCGTCCGGGCCCATCGGCTCGGCTGCGGCGGCCGCCTCGGCTGGCGGGGGCGCCCAGGCTGCGGGCGGCGCGTCCGCGGCGGCTGCGCCACCCCCGCCCGGCGTCTCGAGCTCCGCCGGATTCGGCGCGGAGCAGTTCACGTTCACGTTCACCGGCCGCTTCTTCGATCTCTCGAACTTCCTCGGACGCGTCGAGGACCTCGTCGTGGCGAACGGGGCGCTGGTACGCGTGAGCGGCAGGCTGATGACCCTGAACGCGATCAGCCTCGGGCCTGCGGCGCAGGGGTTCCCGGAGATGACCGCGTCGGTCTCCGCGACGAGTTACCTGCTCCCGGCTTCGCAGGGTCTGTTCGATGGCGCGACCGCCCTCGGCCCGGCCACCGGTTCGACTGGGTCGGCGAGCACCACGGCTCCGGGGGCAAGCGGATTGCCTGCCGGTCCGGCGGGCGGCGCCGGGTCGCCCTCGCCTCCGACGGGCACGACCGGGTCGCCCTCGTCTCCGGCGGGCGGCATCGGGTCGCCCTCGTCCTCGGCTGGCGCGGCGCACTCGCCCACGGCTTCGACGCGCGCCAGCGGGTCGTCCGCGGCTTCGGCGGCCGCGATCGCCCCGCCGGCGATCTCCGGGGGGTCACGATGAGCATGGTCACCGCATTCGTTGCGGAACTGCGGGAGCGGCGGCTGCTGCCGCTTGTCATCGTGCTGATCGTCGGAATCGTGGCCGTGCCGATGGTCCTCGCGAAGAGCGCAGCGACAACATCAGCATCGGCCCCGCCATCCGGCGTGCCCGTATCGTCGAATCCGACCAAGCCGTCGGTGTCGCTCGCGTCGACCGCGCCCGCCACGCCGCCCTATGGCCTCGGGCGGGATCCGTTCACACCGCCCCTCAGCACTGCGGCCCACGCCTCCGCGAGCACGCTTGGCGGCGCCAGCTCGTTCCCCGCAACCCCTGCCAAAGCCATATCGAGTCTGGGTGGCGGTGGCGCTGGGACTGGCCCGATAACGCCGCCGAGCACGACCCCCCCCACCACCGGCGCCACCACGCCGACTACCGGTCCGACCGATCCCGTCGACGAGCCGTCCACCACGACCCGCGGGCTCAGCTCGACTCAGGCGTATCGCGTCACCCTTGCGATCACCAACTCAGGGGGCGGCCTCGACACGATCAGTCCACTCGAGCGGCTCAGCGTCCTCCCGAGCCAGCGGCATCCGCTGCTCGTCGAGCTCGGGGTGCTCGATGGTGGCCATAGGGTGCTTTTTGCCGTCCAGTCTGGAGCCGTCGTGAGGGGTCCTGGGAAGTGCACTCCCGGCCCGATCAACTGTCAGATCCTGTCGCTTGCGCCGGCTCAGACGGAGACGCTCGCCTCGGCGAACGGGGCGGTCTCGCATGTGCTGCTTGCGGTGACTGCGGTCACGGCCGCCCACTATCGGTCGCCGGCCGCGGCGAAACGGGCCCGCCGGATGGCATCGGCGGTCGGCCGCAAGCTGATCCGCGCGTCGCCCCTGAACGCGCTCTCGCTGTTCCAATACGACCCGGCCCGCGGCACTGTCTTCGACCTGCGAAACCTGGGCGTCGGAGGCCGTTGATGAACCGCCATCCGTTCGCCAGCGCTGCCAGCCACCCCCTCTTGCCAGGCGGCTTGCCCGCGCCACGAGCTCGTGCCGTCGGCCTCGGGATCGCGATCGCGCTCGCCGTCTCGCTACTGATCGCGACGAGCGGCGCGCGAGCGGTTGTCGTCGACATGAACGCCCTCGGCCAGCCGCAGGTCGCGTACAACCCCGTCAACCAGAGCGGGTACTACGGGGTGGCGCTCGTGCCCGGCTCGCGTGCGCAGCTGACCACCGCCGGCATTCCCACCGTCACCTCGAGCGGACCCTGCTCCGATCCCTGGCTTTCCCCCGACCTGGTGCTCCCATCGATCGGGCTCTGCTGGCACGGCGGCGGCGGGACTCCCAGCAGCGCGCTGATGCACGCCAACGAGAGCTTCGTGGTCACGTGGGACCCACACCGGGCCTACTGGCAGACCACCAGGAGCTACGTCGAGCAGTTCCTCCGGGACGTCGCCGACGGCAGCGGGACGCTGACCTCGCCGTACGCGATCACCTCGCAATACAGCGATCAGGGCGGCCGGGCCGCGAACTCGTCGGTCTTCGGCGGCGCGTGCATCGACTACGGATCGGTCGGGGGCTCGGCCTGCAATTTCGGGAACTCGAACGGGACCAGCGCTGGCAACGATTACCCATCGAGTGGCTGTCCGCTAACCACGCTCAACAGCTACTGCCTCACCGATGCTCAGCTGAAGGGCGAGTTGGCCGCGATGATTTCGCAAACCGGGCTGGCCGGGCATGTCCAGCCCGGACACGCGCCGCTGCTCGTGCTGCTGACGCCGTTCGGAGTGCAGGACTGCCTCGACGCGGGCGGCACGCTGTGCTCGGTAAACGGCGCCTCCACCGCGCAATTCTGCTCGTATCACGCCGACGTCACGGTCGGAGGCACGGCCTACGCGTATGTCGTTCTGCCGTGGACCTATGTACAGGGTTCGACCGGACCGTGCGATGAGCAAGATCTCCCGGCGCTACCAAACCCTCCGACAGCACGGCAGCTCGCGATCGACGCCGGCACCCGCATGGTGAGCCCCCTCAGCCAGGGACAGATCGCGGCGATCGTGAACCCCTGGCTGAACGCGTGGTTCGCAAGCGACGGCTCCGAGATCAACGACAACGACCAGTGCGTGCCGTACGGAGACCCGGTTGACGCCGCAACCGTCGGCACCAGCGGTCAGAACCCCTACTACCTCCAGCGCGAGTTCAACAATGCGGGGGTGATCCAGAGCGATCCGAACGGGCCTCCCTGCTCGATCGGGGTGGCCCTGGGGGCGACATTCGTTCCGCCGAGCGCGGTCAACATGGGCGACGAGGTTCAGTTCGACGGCTCGACGACGGTGTCCTCGCTGATCGTCCCACGCGCGAACTACATGTGGAACTTCGGCGATGGCACGACCGGGGTCGGGCCGAGCGTCGTGCACTTCTACGCCGCCGGCGGCACGTACACCGTCGCTCTCACGGTCACCGACCGCGGGGGCAATGTGAGCACCACCAGCAATCCGGTTGTTGTACTGGGCCCGAGCGGTAAGCCCGGAGCGCCGCCGCCGAGCAAGCCGCCGAGTCCGGGACTGGCTGTGCGCCTCAAGCTGATCCCGGAAGGCCTGCGAGCGATGCTGCGCAGGGGTCTCGCCCTGCGGATCACCTCCAACACCGATGGAGATGGGATCGTGACGCTCTCCATCACGCGCGCCGAAGCCAAGCGCGCCCATATCAACGCCGGACCTGGACCGGCGGTTGTCGTAGCGCGCGGCACGATCTCGGGGATCAAATCCGGCACGGTGACGCTGCATCTGCATCTGTCGGGGTCCATGGCCGGGAAGCTGCGGCGGCTTGGGCACGTGAACTTGACGGTGCGCCTTGCGTTGTTCGCCGCTCATGGGAGGCAGATTGCCGTCGATGTAGCCGGGCACTACCGCTGAGCCTCTCCCAGCCGCCGCGACGCACCAGCGCGACCCGGTCGCGAGAGCCTGCACGTAACCTTGCGGCGATGGGCGTCCTACGCTTGACAACCGCCGGCGAATCGCACGGGCCCGCGCTGACGTGCATCATCGAAGGCCTTCCAGCAGGGCTAGTGCTCGAACGCGACGCGCTGAACCGGGATCTCGCTCGCCGCCAGCTGGGGCACGGGCGCGGCGGCAGGATGAAGATCGAGCGCGACAGGGCGGAGGTGCTCGGTGGGGTCCGCCATGGGCGGACGCTCGGCGGCCCGATCGCTCTGCAGGTGGCCAATCGCGACTACTCCAACTGGGAGGAGCGGATGAACCCCTGGCCCGTCGATGAAGACGTTGCCGAGGTTCACCTGCCGAGGCCCGGGCACGCCGATCTCGTCGGCACCCAGAAATACGGGCTGACCGACGTCCGCGATGTGCTCGAGCGGGCGAGCGCTCGCGAGACCGCCGCGCGGGTTGCGGGAGGTGGTGTGGCCAAAGCGTTCCTGCGGGCCCTCGGCGTCGAGGTTCACTCGCACGTGGTTCAGATCACCGGGGTCACCGCGCCGCCGCGGGACGAGCTCACCCCGGCGGACTTCGCGCGTGTCGACGAGTCCCCGGTGCGGTGCCTCGACGCCGAAGCAAGCGGGGCGATGGTCGCCGAGATCGACCGCCTGCGCAAGGCGAACGAGTCGCTCGGGGGCGTCTTCGAGGTCTGGGCTTTCGGGCTGATTCCGGGGCTCGGCTCGCACGTCAGCTGGGAGGAGCGGCTCGACGGGCGACTCGGCCAAGCGATTCTGTCGATCCAGGCGATCAAGGGGGTCTCGATCGGGAACGCGTTCGAGGTGGCCGGGGTCCCCGGCTCTGAGGCCCACGATGAGATCTTCTACGACAAGGAGCGCGGCTACTTTCGAGCCACCAACCGCGCGGGCGGCCTCGAGGGCGGGATGACCACCGGCGCTCCGGTTGTGTTGCGGGCGGCGATGAAGCCGCTACCGACCCTGACCAAGCCGCTGCAGTCGGTGGACATCGCCACTCATGCGCCCGCGGAGGCGCTGCGCGAGCGTACCGACTCGTGCACCGTTCCCGCGGCTGCCGTTGTCGGCGAGGCGATGGTCGCGTTCGTGCTCGCCGACGCATACCGGCGCAAGTTCGGTGGCGACCACCTCGACGATGTCAAGGCGGCCGTCGCCGCCTACACCGCGAGGATCGGGTGGCGGGGAGCTTGACGCAGCCCGGCGTCACCCCGGCGCCGCCAGACAACGGCTCCATCGTCTGCATTGGCTTCATGGGGGCCGGTAAGTCGACGGCCGCGCGCAGCCTTGCCGGCGTCCTCGGGGTCGAAGCTGTGGACGTCGACCGGATGCTGGTGCAGCGGCTCTCCAAGCCGATCGAGGCGGTGTTCGAGCACGATGGCGAAGCCGCGTTCCGCGCAGCCGAAGAGCAGGTCACGCTCGAGCTGCTGAGCGCTCCTCGGCGGCAGGTGCTCGCGCTTGGCGGAGGAGCGATCGGCTCGGAGCGCGTGCGAGCGGCGCTGGCGGAGCACCTCGTCATCTGGCTCGACGTCGATGTCGAGGTCGCTTGGGATCGGTGCCGCGCGTCCAGGCGCCCGCTGGCCACCGACCGCCAGCACTTCGAGCTCCTGTATGCCGAGCGAGAGCCGGTATACGCGGCGCTTGCGGACGTGACCGTCGCGAGCGAGCGCTCGCGAGCGATGGGTCCGGTTCTCGCCGCGCTCGCGGCCGTCCCGCCGGGGGTCAGCATGCTGTGGGCGGCGAGCGAATCGAAGGACTACCCGGCGTACATCGGCCCGGGGATGCTCGCGCGGGGCTTCTGGCCCGGATCGGTCGACGGCCGCCGCTTCGTTGTCACCGACTCGAACGTCGCCGAGCTCTACGGCGACGCATTCGATCCGGCGAAGGAAAGAGTCGCGGTCCCGCCCGGTGAGGGGGCGAAGTCGATCTCTACGGCGACGTCGGTCTGGAGCGAGCTTGCGCGAGCCGGCATGACCCGCGCCGACGTCCTGGTCGCGCTCGGCGGCGGCGTCGTCGGCGACCTGGCGGGGTTCTGCGCAGCCACCTATCAGCGCGGCGTTCGCTGCGTGCAGGCGCCAACGACGCTCTTGGCACAGGTCGACTCCGCCTACGGCGGAAAGACCGGCGTCGACCTTCCGGAGGCCAAGAACTACGTGGGGGCATATCACCAGCCCGACGCCGTGATCGCCGACACAGACGCGCTCCGGACACTCCCGCATTCCGAGATCGCCGCCGGATACGCGGAGGTTGTCAAGACCGCGCTCATCGCCGGCGGGGATCTGTGGGAGCGGGTTCGGGGCGGGGCTGACCCGATCGATCCCGAGGTGATCGTCGGATGCGCCCGGACCAAGCTGAGGATCGTGTCCCGTGACGAGCGCGACGGCGGCCCGCGGCAGGTGCTGAACCTCGGCCACACCGTCGCCCACGCGATCGAGACAGCGACCGGCTATGCCAGCTACCGGCACGGGGAGGCAGTGGCGCTCGGACTGCTTGCGGCGCTGCGGATCTCGGAGCAGCCCGATCTTCGCGACGAG
>CATPBV010000060.1 GCA_955652345.1 uncultured Solirubrobacteraceae bacterium
CGCCGGTGCCGGCGTAGGTCGGCCTCGCCACACTGACACCGATCGCCGTGGCCAGCGAAGCCGCACGGGCATGGGTTGCTGGCGGCGATCAGCATGAACCGAGTCGGGAATAGCAGCGCGCGCTGGCCACGCACGATCGTCACGCACCCGTCCTCGAGCGGCTGCCGGAGCGCGTCCAGGCTCGAGCGCTGAAACTCGGCCAGCTCGTCGAGGAACAGCACGCCGTGGTGGGAGAGCGTCGCCTCCCCCGGCCTGGGCGCCGCGCCTCCACCGACCAGGCCGGACGCCGAGATCGTGTGGTGCGGCGCGCGGAACGGACGTGCGCTCAGGAGCGCGTCCGCGTGCAGCCCGGCGACGCTGTGGATCCGCGTGACCTCGATCGCCTCCTCGCGAGTCATCGCGGGGAGGATCGAAGGCAGCCGCCGAGCGAGCATCGTCTTCCCCGTCCCGGGTGGGCCTTCGAGCAGGAGGTTGTGTCCGCCGGCCGCGGCGATCTCGAGCGCAAGCACGGCGGCCCGCTGCCCGCGCACGTCCGCCAGATCGGGCTGTAGTCGCAGCGCTGGCGGTCGCGGCGCGATCGGCGGCAACGGCGGCGGCTGCGCCCCCTTCAAGATCTCCGCCGCCTCTCTGAGCGTCTCCACGCCCGCGACCTCGAGACCGTCGACGAGCGCCGCCTCGCGGGCCCTCGCGCGGGGGACGATCAGGTGCTGCAGGCCCGATCGCCGCGCTCCCTCGGCGACGGCGAGCGCACCGGGAGAATCGCGCAGCTCGCCCCCGAGCGACAGCTCGCCGAACACCGCGTAGGCCCTCGAGGCCTGAGCGGGGACCTGCTCGCTGGCGATCAGCACCGCGACGGCGAGCGCGGCGTCGAAGCCGGGACCGACCTTGCGCAGGAACGCCGGGGCCAGGTTGGCGGTGATGCGCTTGGAGGGAAACTCGAAGCCCGAGTTGAGAATCGCGGAGCGGATGCGATCGCGCGACTCCCGCACCGCGGCGTCAGCCAGTCCTACGATCGTGAAGGTCGGGAGCCCGGACCGGATGTCCACCTCGACCCATACATGACGCGGATCGACCCCGTCGATCGCGAATGTCGCCACGCGCGAGAGCATTGCGCCGACGCTACGCAAACAACTGCAACACGTGGGTGACGGCGTGTTCCTTTTCTGCGCACGGCACTCCCGCGCGGTTGCGCTGAATCGTCACAAGCCGTGTCCCACGTGTGACATCTCTGGGCGTAGCGTCCATCTCGTGAGCGACGACGCCCGGCACCTGCTCGGTCAGCTCGGCGAGCGGCTCGCTGCCGAGCACCTCGGCAGGCGCGGCTTTGAGATCGTCGAGCGCAACTACCGCACGCGGTGGGGAGAGCTCGATCTGATCGCGTACGACGGGCGCACCCTGGCGTTCTGCGAAGTGAAGACCCGGCATCTCGCGGGTCCGGGAGTGAGTCCGCTCGAAGCGATCCGGCGCCGCAAATGCGCTCGGCTGCGGAAGATGGCGGGCAGCTGGCTGATCGAGCGAAAGGACCGGCCCTACGCGGACGTCGTGCGTCTCGACGCGATCGCCGTGACGTTCGATCCAGCCGGGCGGCTGGTCGGGATCGAGCACGTCGAGAACGCGTTCTGAGGGACCGGCTAGAGCGACAGCTGTTGGTAGGCCGCCGACTGGAACGACAGGCGGTGCAGGGGCGAGACCCCGAGGCGCTCGATCGCGAGCCTGTGCTCCGGTGTCGCGTAGCCAACATGCTGGGCGAAGTCCCATCCCGGATGAGTGCTGTCGACGCGCCGCATGTAGCGGTCGCGGGTCTCCTTCGCGATCACAGAGGCGGCGGCGATCGCGGCGCTCTTCGCGTCGCCTCCTATCACCGCGCGTTGCTCTCGACCGGTGTCCGCCACCGCGAACCCATCGCTGAGACAGATGCAGCCGTCCGGAGCGACCTTCGCGAGGGCGTCGCGTAGGGCAGCCAGATTCGTCACATGCAGGCCGCGTTCGTCGATGCCGGGCGCGCAGCGAGAAACGATCGCGACCTTGGCGGCGATCCGCAGGATCACCGGGAACAGCTCGGCGCGACCTTCGGGCGTGTGCTGCTTGGAGTCGTTGAGCGCGCCGAGGGCACGCACATCCCCGGGGCCGATGCACTCCAGGTCGAACAGCACGGCAGCGGCCACCAGCGGTCCGGCCAGGCATCCCCGGCCAGCCTCGTCGGCGCCGGCGACGAACCGCACCCCCAGCGCGCGGTCGAACGCGAACAGGCGTCTCGCCGCTCGTGGAGCCCTGCGGCGCGGCTTTGGGAGATCAGAGGAAGCCGATGCGGTCCGGCGGCCAGTACGTGAAGAACGCGACCCCGATGATCCACTTGTTCGGGACGGGGCCCCAGAAGCGGCTGTCGTCAGACGTTCCACGGTTGTCGCCCATCATGAAGTAGTCGCCGGGCGGAATCACGATCGTCCCCGGGAAATTGCAGGAACTGGCGGGGCCGCACGGCGCGATATACGAGTCAGGCTCGGGGACGCCGTTGCGGAACACATGCCCGCCGCGGATCGAGATGCGGTCACCGGGACCGCCGACCACGCGCTTGATGAAGGTCTGGCTCGACTCGCCCGGCGACGGCGTGTCGCATGCCTGCTGATGGCCGTCGCCCTGATTTGGCGACCCACAGGTGGGAGGCGACGGGTCCGCCCCGGCGGGCGGATGGAAGACCACGATGTCGCCGACGCTCGGATGATTGATGAGGCGGTTCGCGAGGATCCGCTGACCGACTGCAAGGGTCGGCACCATCGACGGGCTCGGGATCCGATAGGGCTTGACGATGAACGCCTGGATCAGTAGCGCAAGCGCGATCGCGACGGCGATCGTGAGGATGAGTTCCAGTAGGGCCTTCATCGGAGCGGTCCCGTGTTCGCCCTTTTTATCGGAAGCCCTTCACACATCTAGAGGAACCCGATCCGATCGGGCGGCCAGTAGGTGAAGAAGGCCTGGCCGATGATCCACGAGCTGCGAATCGGCCCCCAGAACCGGCTGTCTTCGGAGTCGGGTCGGTTGTCGCCCATCACGAAGTACGCGTCCCGGGGGATCGTGATCGTCCCGGAGAAGGTGCAATGGGGAGCGCCGACGCAGGGGACGATGTAGGGAGCCTTCTCGAAAACCCCGTTGCGCATCACCTTGCCGTTCACGATCGAGATGCGGTCCCCCGGAAGGCCGACCACCCGCTTGATGAACGTATCCGACGAGGGGCCCCGCCCGACGACGTCGCAGGCCATCAGGCTGTCCTGCCCCGACGGGGTCGAGCCTTCGCTCGGGTTCGCGCAGCTGCTCGTGTCAGACGGTGGGTGAAAGACGATGATCTCCCCGACGTGCAGCGAGGAGAAGCTCATCCCTATGCGGTCCACGAGCAGGCGCTGGTTGATGTGCAGGGTCGGGAACATCGATCCGCTCGGGATCCGGTATGGCTTGACGATGAACGCCTGGATCACGAGGGCCAAACCGAGCGCACCGGCGACGACCAACACGAGCTCGAGGACCGAGCTCGTGATCGACTTCCGGACGGCGGTCACTCCCCCGGCTCGGCAGCCGCCGCCGAGGCGTGCTCGCCGGTCTCCGCTCCATCGACCGGGGCAGGCGCCGGTGAGGCTTCCGGCTCCGGCGCGGACTCGGCCGGGTGCAGCAAGTCTCGCTCGACAACCTGCTCTGGCCCGACGTTCCGGCGTTCCCTGACTCGAGCCCGTTTGCCCACCCGACCTCGGAGGTAGTACAGCTTGGCCCGTCGCACGTCGCCGCGCGCGGCGACCTCGATCCGCTCGATCTTCGGTGAGTGAAGCGGGAAGGTTCGCTCCACGCCGACGCCGAAAGACTGCTTGCGGACGGTGAAGGTCTCGCGGGCGCCGTGGCCTTGGCGCTTGATCACGATTCCCTCGAATACCTGGGTGCGGCGGCGCGTGCCCTCGATCACCTGGAAGTGAACGCGCAGCCGGTCGCCCGCAGCAAACGCCGGTACCCGGCGCAGCTGAGCGCGCTCCAAGCTGTCGATCACGGTGCTCATGGGACGTGGGATGTCGGCGGTGATGGGGACAGCGCAACTATCCGCAAGTCCCGCCCGCGCGGGCGGCCTATGGTAGCGGACCCCCTGTGTGGTCCGCTACCGGCAGGTCCGCCGGCTCGGTGGGAGCCTCTCGCGCGCGCGCGCCGCGCAGCCGGCTCTGATCCGCTCGCCACTGGCTGATCAGGCCGTGATGGCCGGAGAGCAGCACCTCCGGCACGATCCAGCCGCGGTACTCCGCGGGGCGGCTGTAGTGCGGATACTCGGGCGCGCCGGCGAGCGCCTCGCTGAACGATTCCTCGAGCGTCGAGTCCTCGTGGCCGAGAGCTCCCGGGAGCTTTCGGATCACCGCGTCGCAGACCACCATCGCGGCCAGCTCACCTCCCGCAAGCACATACCGGCCGATCGACAGCTCGTCGGTCGCGAAGTGGTCGAGCACCCGCTGGTCGAACCCCTCGTAGCGGCCGGAGAGCAGCGTCAGCCGGTGCTCACGAGCGAGCTCGTCCACGAACGCGTCGTCGAGGAGGCGGCCGCCGGGTGTCAGCGCGATCACCCGACGCTCCTTGCGCACCTCGAGCGGATCGCGGCCGTAGTGAGCCCTGATCGCGGCGTCGACGACGTCGACTCTGATCAGCATCCCCGCTCCGCCGCCGAACGGGGTGTCGTCTACCTGCCCGGCGCCGAGCGGCGTGTGGTCGCGGTAGTTGACGTAGCTGAGGCGGCTGCCTCGGGCGATCGCGTTGGTCACGTGGCGCTGGCGCTCGAACCATCCGAACGCTTCCGGAAAGAGCGTGAACACGTCGATCTCCATCAGCCGTCCTCCCCCAGGAAGCGCAGGTCCACGTCGATCTCGCCTCGCTCGACGTCAACCGCGCGCACCGCATCGCTGATCAGCGGAACCAGCAACGCGGCACCCCCGGATGCGCGGTTCACCTGGAGGACCTCGCAGGACGGCAGAGAGAGCATCCGCACCACCTTTCCAACCTGACGGCCACCGTCGTGCACGTTGCAGCCCTCGAGGTCCTCCGCCCACCACTCGTCAGGATCGAGCGCCGGCGCGTCGGCACGCGAGACGAGCAGCTGCTCCCCGCGCAGCGCCTCCGCGGCGGCGCGATCAAAGCACCCTTCGAGCCAGACGATCACGCGCCTGTGGCTCCCCGCCCTCCGGGTGATCCGGGCCTGCCGGCCGCATACATGCACGAGCGAGCCGACCTCGAGCAGGACCGGGTTGGGTTCGCCTACGTAGAGCCCGCCGTCGAGGCCATGCGGCCGGCCCACCGTGCCGGCCCGCAGCCACTCCGTCGGGGGGTCATTCCGAGTCGACGATGTCAACGAAAACCCGGCGCTCGCGCCTGACCGCCGCCGTCCTGACGACCGTTCGCAGCGCCGATGCGGTCCGGCCACCCCGGCCGATGACGTTTCCGTAGTCATCCTGTGCCACGGAGAGCTCCAGCACAGTGGCGCCGTCGTCATCCTGCACCTCGGTGACGTGCACCGCGTCGGGATTCTCGACGAGCCCGCGCGCAAGGTACTCGAGCAGCTCCTTCATGTCCGGGCCCCGGCTAATGAATGCCCTGCGTGCTCAGCAGCTTGCGGACGGCGTCGCTAGGTTGGGCGCCGCGGGCGAGCCAGTCGCGGATCCGCACCTCGTCGAGGACGATGGTCGAAGGGTTGGTCTGCGCGTTGTAGTGCCCGACCGTCTCGATCACCCGCCCGTCGCGCTTGGAGCGCCCGTCGGCGACCACCACCCTCCACACGGGGTTCTTGCGTCCGCCGATTCGTGTCAGCCGAAGCCTCACCATCGCGGGACGAGGTTAGCGGGACTGGCGCATCAACGCCCCCAGATCGGGCATCCGGCCCTGCGCCACCTGGCGCATCACCTTGCGCATCTGCTCGAACTGCTTGATCAGCTGCTTGACGGCTTGCACGTTGGTGCCCGATCCGCGCGCGATCCGCAGCCTCCGGGAGCCTTTGATCAGCTCGGGATGGCGGCGTTCCTCGGGGGTCATCGACAGGATGATCGCCTGGACCCGGTCGAACTCCCGCTCGTCCACCTTGGCACCGCGAAGCTCGTTGCCGAGGCCCGGGATCATGCCGAGCAGCGACTGCAGCGGTCCCAGGCGGCGGACCTGGCGCAGCTGCTCGAGGAAGTCATCGAGTCCGAACTGCTGCTTGCGTAGCTTGCGCTCGAGCTCCGCCGCCTGATCCTCGTCGTACGCGTCCTGCGCCTTCTCGATCAGCGTCATCACGTCGCCCATCCCCAGGATCCGCTGTGCCATGCGGTCGGGGTGGAAGCGCTCGAACTGGTCGAGCTTCTCGCCGGTCGAGGCGAACAGGATCGGCTTGCCGGTGATCGCCTTGACCGACAGCGCGGCGCCGCCGCGCGCGTCGCCGTCGAGCTTCGTCAGCACGACGCCGTCGAACTGGACCACCTCGGCGAACTCCTCGGCGACGGCAACCGCATCCTGACCGGTCATCGCGTCGACCACGAGCAGGATGTCGTGAGGAGAGGTCACCTTCTTGATGTTCGCGAGCTCGGCCATCAGCTCCTGATCGATGTGAAGGCGCCCGCTCGTGTCGATGATCAGCACGTCCTTGCCCTCGGCGGTCGCCCGATCCCGCGCCCACGCCGCGATCTTCACCGGATCTTCGCCGGTTCCCTGCTCGTACACGTCCGCACCGGCCTGGGCGCCTACCTTGACGAGCTGCTCGACAGCCGCCGGGCGGTAGACGTCGCACGCCGCAAGCGCCACCGACGAGCCGTGCTGCTCGCGGAGGTAGCGCGCAAGCTTGGCGGCCGCGGTCGTCTTGCCGGACCCCTGTAGCCCCGCCATCACGACGACGGTCGGCGGTCGCGGAGAGAACGCAAGCTCCCTTCCCGAGCCTCCCATCAGCTCGGTCAGCTCGTCGGCGACGATCTTGACGACCTGCTGGCCCGGGTTCAGCTGGCCGATCACGTCCGCGCCGAGCGCCCGCGTCTTGACCGCCTCGGTGAAGCTCTTGACGACCTTGAAGTTGACGTCGGCCTCGAGCAGCGCCAAGCGGACCTCGCGCATCGCGGCGGTGACGTCCTGTTCGGTCAGCGTGCCGCGCCCGCGCACGTCGGCGAGCGTCGCCTGGAGCTTGTCTGCAAGTGAGTCGAACACCTCGAAAGTCCAGGCTACCTAAGACCGACCGTCACCCAAGCCATCTAGGAGGCCACAAGCGCGCGCGCGAACTCCGCCGGGTCGAACGGGCGGAGGTCCTCGAGCTGCTCGCCGACGCCGATCAGCTTCACCGGGATGCCCAGCTCCTGGGCGATGGCCAGGGCGATCCCCCCTTTGGCGGTGCCGTCGAGCTTCGTGAGGACAAGCCCGGTCACCTTCACCGCCTCGGAGAACAGACGGGCCTGCTGGAGGCCGTTCTGTCCGGTCGTCGCGTCGACGGTCAGGAGCGTCTCGTGGGGCGCTTCCGGGAGCTGCTTGGTGATCGCCCGTCTCACCTTCTCGAGCTCCGCCATCAGTTCGTCCTGGGTGTGCAGGCGCCCGGCCGTATCGATGATCGCGACATCCGTTCCCTCGCGTCTGGCCACGGCAATCGCCTCGTATGCGACCGAGCCCGGATCGGCGCCCGGCGGCCCCTTGACCAGGCGCGCACCCGCCCGCTGGGCCCACAGCTCGAGCTGCTCTACTGCGGCTGCGCGGAAGGTGTCGCCCGCGCCCAGGACCACCGACAGCCCCAGCTCCGTGGTGAGGTGCCAGGCGAGCTTCCCGGCGGTAGTCGTCTTGCCGGTTCCGTTGACCCCGGCGAGCAGGATCACCGTCGGCCTGGCGGTCACGTCGATCCGGTCATCCCCGGTGCGAGCGATGTCGGCGAGAAGCTCCGTCAGGCGGCTCGTCAGCGCCTCCCCGCCGGTCAGCTTTCCCGCGGTCGCCTCCTGCTCGAGCTCAGCCACGACCCGCGCAGTCGTACGCGCGCCGACGTCCGCGTAGATGAGCGCCTCCTCCAGCCGCTCCCAGGTCTGCTCGCTCAGATCCTCGAACAGCGTCGCCTGGATCTCCGAGCGGAGCGCCTGACGAGTGCGGCGCAGATTCTCGCGCAGCCGGCGGAAGGGGCCCATGCGCTTCTCCTCCGTGCCCGTCGGCTCGTCTGAGCCGGACACCCCTGCGGGTGCCCCATCGACAACGAACACGTCCCGCCACTCTCGCGCCATCGTCGCGCGACGGTAGCAACGACCAGGTGCTACGCGGCGGCCTGCTCCTGGGGCAGCCGGCGGGAGATCACCTTCGAGATCCCGTCGCCGCCCATCGACACGCCGTACAGCGAATCGGCTGCCTCCATCGTGCGCTTCTGGTGGGTGACGACGATGAACTGCGCCTGCCTGGAATAGACGCGCAGCAGCGCCAGGAAGCGGTCGATGTTGACGTCGTCGAGCGCCGCTTCGACCTCGTCGAGGATGTAGAAGGGGCATGGCCGAGCGAGAAACACGGCAAACAGGAATGCAAGCGCGGTCATCGCCTTCTCCCCGCCCGAGAGCAGCGAGAGACGCTTCATCTCCTTGCCGGCGGGAGTGATCTCGATCTCGACCCCAAGCAGGTCCTCCTCGGGCTCCGCGACCTCTTCGAGCTCCTCGGCAGGCGGCTCCGCGGAGCCGTCAACCGAGGCGCCGCCCAGCACTCGGGGCGGTGACTCTCGTTCGGCTGCAACGAGCCGCAGGCGTCCGCGTCCGCCGGGAAACATCTGCGCCGCGACCTGCTCGAAGTTGCGCGCCGCCGCCTCGAACGTTCGCTCGAAGCGCTCGCGGATCTGACGATCGGTGTCGGCGATCAGCTTCTCGAGCTCGCGCAGCGCGCTATCCAGGTCGCCGCGCTGGTGCTCGAGCTCCTCCACGTGCTGCACCGCCTCGGCGTACTCCTGCTGGGCGAGCGGATTGACCGGCCCGAGCTGCTCCCGCCGACGGGCGAGCCGCGCCAGCCGCCCGACCAGTGCCTCGCGCCGCTCGGCGTCGAGCGCTTCGGTCGCGGGCGCCGGGTCGAGCTCCAGGCCCGAGGCGAGCTGCTCGAGCTGCTGCTCGAGCTCGCGCGCCTTGTCCCGGATGCGCTGAAGGCGCAGCTCATGCTCGGTCAGCGCCTCGTTCTCGCGCGCCAGCTGGCCGTGCAGAGTGGCCTCCTGCTGGGCGCAGCTACGAAGCTCGGCGGCCAGGTCCTCGCCGGCTCGCCGGTCGGCCGCGAGCGACTCCTCAAACCGTGTCAGCTGGATGTCGATCGACTCTCGAGCGGCGACGAGCGCGTCGATCAGGGCCTCGATCGCCGGGCCTATCCGCTCGTCCTGCGCGATCGCCGTCCGCAGCCGCTCCAGCTGTTCCGCTCGGTACAACCGTTCGCGCTCCGAACGCTCGATCCGCTCGCGCGCCGCGTCGAGCTCGGCGGTCAGCTGGGAGCGCCGCATACCGGTGGCGCCTTCGTCGTGAGCCGCTCGCCGGCGATCGATCTGCGCGTCCAGCCGCTCCTGCTCCTCCCCAGCCTCGTCGCGCTCCCGGACGGCCGAACGGTGCGCCTCGATCGCGCGATCTCGGTCGGCGTCAGCGTCTGTACTCGCGCCTGCCGCCTGCTCCAGCGCCGCGGCAGCGGCGAGCTCCGCGTTCGCGGCGGATTCATATTCCCGGACCAGCTGCTCCCGGCGGTTGCGCTGCGCGAGCACGCGATCCTCCCCGCCCTCGGGCGCTTGGCGCAACTCGCGTACCGGCGCCGCCCACAGGCGACCGCCGCGCGTCACCGCAGTGCCCGAGAAGTCGGCCGGCAGCGATTGCAGCGAATCGACGAGCCAGGTGTCTGCGAGAAGCAGTCGGGCGAGCGACGTAGCCTGACCGGAGCCGCGGATGCAATCAGCAAGTCGCTGCGCTTCGGGCGCCGGGCCGTGTCCCGCGGACGGAGTCTCGGCGCTGGGCGCCGGTGCGGCGACAAGCGCGCGGCCGCCCTCGGCCCCGGTTCGATCGAGGAGCTCGGAGGCGGCGGCGCGGTCAGTCACGACGCTGGCACGAAGGCGGCCGTCGAGAGCCACGGCAACCGCGAGCTCGCATCCGGCCTCCACTTCGAGCTCGTCGGCGAGCACCGCTGCTCCTTCCGCGCCTCGCTGACTGCGCAGATACTGATTGACCACTGCCAGCTCTCCGCCGATCTGGGCGGCGTCGCGGCGGGCGGCTTCCACCTTCCGCTCGGCCTCCCGAAGCTCCCCCCGCGCGTATTCGGCACGCTCTTCCGCTGCTGTCCGGGCGAGCTGCGCCTCGTGGACCGCCGCCGCCCGGCTCGAGTGCTCCTGCGCTGCGAGCTCGAGCTGCCGCTGCATCTCAGCGAGCTGTTGGTCGAGCTCGGCCTCGCGCTCTGCCTCGAGCGCTGCGAGCGACGCCTCGAGGGTGGCGATCCGCTCTCGTCCGCGTTCGTCGTCCGTGTCTCCGGCGGGCTGGTTAAGCGACTCGAGTAGCCCTTGGGCCCGCTCGAGCCGCGTCGCGACCGTCCGCGCCGCGCCGCGCAGCGTCTCGACGCGATCGGCGATCCGATCGGCCGCCGAGCGAGTGGCGAAGCAGCGTCGCGACAGCTCCTCGCGCTGGGCGCTGCGGGACGACAGCGCGTCCTCGGCCGCTCCGCGGCGCTCGGCGATCGCCTCGACCTCGGCCTCCACGTCGGCGCGTCGGCCGCGAGCCTCCGCGGCCTGCGCCTCAGCCTGGGCAACCGCCTGGAGCTCAGCGCGCAGGTCGTTGCGCGTCAGCTCCCACTGCGTTTCGAGCACCTGGCGCTCCAGTCGTGCGTGCAGCTCCGCCGCCTCGGCCTGGCGCTTGAGCGGTCGGAGGCGCGAGCGCGCCTCGCGCTCGACATCGAGCGCGCGATCCAGGTTGTGCTGGGTCCGCTCGAGCTTGAGCTGGGCGCGTCGGCGGCGCTTACGGTGCTTGCCCAGCCCGGCGGCTTCCTCGATCAGGAGCCTGCGATCACGCGGCTTCGAGGTCACCAGCGATTCGACGCGTCCCTGAGAGATGACCGAGTGCATCTCTCTGCCGAGGCCTGTGTCCGACAGCACCTCGAGCACGTCGATCAGCCGGCAGCGCGCGCCCGCCAGGCGGTATTCGCCTTCGCCACCGCGGTCGAGCCGCCTGACTATCGAGACCTCTGCCGTGGGTAGGCCAAGCACTCCGTCGGAGTCGTCGAGCACCAGCTCGACCTCCGCGCTGTCAGCGGCCTGGCGCCCGGGAGCGCCTGCGAAGATCACATCCTGCATCGACTGGCCGCGGACCGCGACAGGCGACTGCTCCCCGAGGGCCCAGAGCACGGCGTCCGTGACGTTCGACTTGCCCGAGCCGTTGGGTCCAACGACCACGCTCACGCCTTCGGTGAACTCGAGGCGGGTCCGATCGGGGAAGGACTTGAAGCCCCTGAGCGTGATCGTCTTCAGGTACACGCGGCGCTCACCCGAGAGCCTCGAGCGCGGCGTGTGCCGCTTCCTGCTCGGCGTCCTTCTTGCTCCGGCCGCTGCCCCGGCTGACCTCTACCCCGTCGATCGTGGCGCTGACCGAGAACACCCGGTCGTGTGGCGGACCCTGCTCGTCGACCACGTCGTAGCTGACCAGCGCACCGCGCCGCGCGAGCCGCTCCTGGAGCGCTGACTTGAAGTCGACGGGGTTCTCGAGGGCCTCGGCGATTTCCGGCGCGAACGCCTCGACAACCGCGTCGGCTGTCCGCTCGTACCCGAACGCCAGGTAGCCGGCGCCGATGACCGCCTCGATCACCGATGCCAGGACGCGCTCGGTGCCGACGAAGCTCGCCGCCGCCCCCGCCGGTGCGGCATCGACGAGCCTTTGCGCGACTCCGAGGCGCTCGGCCACGGCTCTGCACGAGCGTCCGGAGACGGCCTGCGCGCGGATCTTGGTGAGCCTTCCGGCCCCGAAGCGCTCGGCCTCGAGCCGGGGATACAAGTGCGCCGTGACCGCCAGCGCCAGCACGCTGTCGCCCAGGAAGGCGAGCCGCTCGTAGGACTCAGAGCGCCGGGACGTCCACGACGAATGGGTGAACACCGGCACGAGCAGCTCGTCCGGCAGCTCGTCGAGGAGCCGGCGTAGACCGGCGCCGGAGACGCCGCTCGGCTCGGGTGAGCGCTCCTCGATCGCCACTCAGATTCGGGGCCCGGGCTCGCCGTCGTCGAGCGGAGCGCCTGCGGCC
>CATPBV010000061.1 GCA_955652345.1 uncultured Solirubrobacteraceae bacterium
TCCAACTCCTCGAGCACTGCGGCCACGCAGCAGACGTCCTATCCGAGCAGTAACCCGGCGCTCGGGCCGATCCAGCTCAGTCCCACGTCGCACGGGAACGGGTTTGCGAACACAGGCTGGCTCGAACGTGACCCGACGGGGCTCTTCCCGTCGTCGGAGAAGATTCAGTTCACGCAGCCAGGCACGTATCACTACATCTGCCTGATCCACGCGTTCATGACGGCCACGATCGTCGTGCATTGAAGCGTTGCGGCCCGCGACAGCGAGACGCGTCCACCCGGCTCGAGCCAAGGCACGACGCGGCTCCGCGGAGCCGCCTGGTTGACATAACCCCTACGCCGCGCCTCCGCGGGTTCACTTGGAAACGAGCGGTGGCGACAGGGCCGGTGCCGGCGGCGTCAGTGCCCGTGACCAGCAGCCGGTAGTTGTCGGCGCGCAGCTTTCGTCCGTTCAACCGTCCCGCGAAGCGGAAGCGACTGACCCCCGCAGGACTCTGAAATATGAAGGTCCCGACCGTCACGTAGCGAGTACAGCGGCGTCGCCGGAGATACCTCTTGCTCGGCTTGACGCAGTGTCGGCCGGCCGCTCTGCCGGGAAGGGCGATCTGGACTGTGAAAGTCGTCACTGCCGCCTGGCTCGAGCGATACGAGATCACCGTGCCGTACCGGTGTCTCTTTCGGGCTCCGCGTGGCGCTGGAGCGACTGTCGGCCCGCGCGGTGCCGCAACGAACGCCGCCGGTGAGAGCTTGAGCTGCGTGATCTGGGGTGGCGGCGCGATTACGCCTATCGTCGCGGTGGCGGTCGAGGAGGGACTCCCGTTGCAAAGCACCGACTGGCCGATGAAGACAACCGCGGTCGAGCAGCCGGCGTCGTCGGTAGTCGTGACCGCCACTGTGTAGAGCCCCGGGTTGGTGTAGACGTGCGCGGGCGTCGGGCCGCCGTTGGGCAAGGTCGCACCATCGCCGAAGCTCCAGTCGTAGCGCGAGACCGTCCCGTCGACATCGGTCGAGCCCGACGCGTTGAACGAGGTCGTCGATCCCGCTGGCCGCGCTCCGACGGAAAGCGAAGCGTGAGGTCCCTGGTCAGGCCCGACGGCAACCGACTGCAGAAACGGGTGTGTGCCACCCGTGCTGAACGGCGAGCCCGAGATTGGCGACAGGGTGCCCTTGGTTCCGACGCTCAGCGCCGCCACGTTTCCGCTGCCGAAGTCTGCGACGAACAGCTCCGTGCCGGCGGCGTTAATGGCTGCCCCGATCGGCTGGGTGCCGCCGTTAGGGAACGGCGACCCCGGAATCTCGCTAAGCGCGCCCGTGGAGAGGATCGAGAAAACCGTGACGCTGTTCGTGGTGTCCTCGGCGACATACAGATGTGAGCCGTCCGGGCTGACAACAACACCTCGCGGTCTGTTCCCAGAGCCGTTGGAGAAGGGAGAGCCGGTGACGGCCGTGAGCTCCCCATTCGGACCGATCATGAACGCGTACACGTCATTGCCGCTGCCCGCGTTGGACGTCACGAACAGCTCGGACTGGTCTGGCGCCACAGCCATCCCGGTCAGGAAGCCCCCAGGGCTGTACGGCGACCCGGCCAGCGCGGACAGCGAGCCGTCTGCGGCAATCTTGAACGCATAGATGTTGCCGTCCGTGGTTCCGGCATACACGTAGCCGCTCGTCGTGGCGGCAACGGGCTCGACGCCATGGCCGCCGGATACGGGCGCTGGCGCCGGCGAGCCGACCGCCGTCAGCACGCCGGTCGCGCCGACGTCGAAGGCCGTAATGCTGCCGTTGAAATTCGCAGCGTAAAGGTGTGTGCCGTCCGGGGTCATCGCGATATTGAACGGCCCGGCCGTGCCGCCCGTGGGATACGGCGAGCCTGGGATGGAGGTGACCGCCCCAGCCGCACCGATCGAGAACGCGGCGACGGCATGGCTGAGCAGAGCCACGTAAAGATGCTTGCCGTCCGGGCTGACGACAGCCCCATCTGGCGCTGCGGGGACCGGAACCGGCACACCACTCGCGACGAGCGTGCCGCCCGGGCCAACCGTGAACGCCGAGACGCTTGACGAGCCCTGGTTTGTAACGAATACCGCTGGCGCTGCCGCAGCCGTCGTAGAGCCCGTGAACAACACCGTCGCGAGGATTCCAGCCAATCGCACCGAGCGCCCGTAGCGGGTCACGATTCAACAGTAGGCGATCGGACACGGAGGCACGTGTCTAACGATCCACCGGCTCCGCGGAGCCGTTTGGTTGACATAACACCGACCGGTGCAGACAACCAACGGGTGGGGGCGATTCCCGGTTCGACGATACGACCGTTCGCCGCTCGTCGCTAGTGCAGCATCTCAGGGTCGGCACGCAAGCAGCGTGAACTGGATCCGCACCGCTTGGGTCACGACCTCAGGAGCGACGACCCGAGGATTGGCGCTCCCATGACGCATATGTCAACGAAAACGCCATTCTTCGGGGCGCCCACGTTCGCAAGTAGACATAAGATCGATTATCGAGCGTGAAATCGGCGCAAACGCGCGCCAGCGACGGACATCTCGCCCTCGGCGCGCGGTGAGCTCGGCTCCCTCAGGTAGAGCGGGACGGGAATGACAACCGGACGGTTGGCAACGGTGCAGTGCGTGCCCGGTAGGGTCAGCCATGGCGTCCGGGTCGCGGAGTGGTTTCGATTCGAGCTGATCCGCTACTTCGGGCGCGATCAGGGTATGAAGCATCTGACACAAGCTTGTCGAGGAGGTAGGGATGAAGCGCAGGCTCGCATTCTTGGCGGCGACGCTCGCAAGCATCGGGACGTTCGCCGAGGTGTCGCTCGCGGCCTCGTCGCCGTCGGTGGTGACGGGAAAGGCTTCGAAGGTCAAGCAGACGAGCGCCGTCCTGAACGCGACTGTCAACCCGAACGGCAGCAGCACTGTGTACGCGTTCCAGTGGGGCCTGGCCGCGCCGGGCTACGGCTTGGTGAGCCACGCCCACTCCGCCGGCGGCGGCACGAAGGCTGTGTCCGTCAAGACGACTGCGGGTGGTCTGATCCCGGGGACCGTCTACCACTACAGGATCGTGGCGTTCAGCAAGTTCGGTAACACGGCCGGTTCAGATCGCACCTTCAGGACCGGCGGTTCTCCCCCGGCCGACGCGACGACCGGCCCCGCCGTCCAGGTCGGCAAGTCGTTCGTGACCCTGACCGGGGTGGTCAATCCGCGCGGTGCCGTCACCTCGTACCAGTTCCAGTACGGCACGACCGCAGGCTACGGGAGCCTGACGGCCTCAGGGTCGCTGCCGGCTGGCAAGACGCCGCAGACCGTATCGGCGCCCATTCAGGGGCTGGCATCCGGAACGATCTTCCACTACCGCCTCCTGGCCACCCACAGCGGGTTCCCGCCGACGTACGGCGCTGACCAGATCTTCATGACCGAGCCGGCCGTCCGTCCCACCCCGCGCTTGCGGGCGAGAATCACCCCGCGCCGCGCTCGGCATCGACCGTTCGCGTTCACCACATCGGGCACCGTCGGCGGTCCCAGCTTCATCCCCGCTCAGTTTGCGTGCAGCGGCGAAGTGAAGATTCGCTTCCTACACGGCCTGCGAACCGTCGCCCTGACGATCGCGGCGGTGCAGCCGAACTGCAGCTTCTCCGCGCAGACGGTGCTTACCCGCAAGCCGGGTCGGGGCCCGAAGCACCGGCACGTCTCCCTCACCGTGTTGATCCGGTTCATAGGTAACGGCTACCTCGCCCGCGCACGGACAGGCGCAAAGTTCGTCGTCATCGGGTAGGCGGAGACGCAGGCGGCGTCGGCCTGTCACGACCGGCCCGGACGGTCGATTATCCGGTAGACCAGCCGAAGGCCTGACCAGACCGCGTCGATCGCGCACACCTTGTTGTCAACCAGGCCCGTCGCCAGGGCGCGCTCGCGCACGACATTCTCGGTGAGATCTGTCGCGACGCCGGACGCGCGCTTGGGCCACGCGATCCACAGCCCTCCGGCTGGATCGAGCGCAGTGCGGAGCGCCGGCAGTCGCCGCTCGAATCGCGATCTGTCGACGAAGAACGCGACGATCACGTCAAGCGGACCGCGGGCAGCGCGGCGCACCTCCACGCCATCGGGAAGGTCCCCCAGCGTCTCGTCGAAGCCGTCCGGTGCCCCGATCAGCGCGAGTCGCGCGCCCGGCTTGATCCCGAGCTTACGGACGAGGGGCGTTCCGGAATAACCCGCCGGTGGATCGGTCATGAGGAGCCCATCGCCTGCTCGGCGACCGCGGCGATCACCTTCGAGAGCTGGCTGCCCTGCCACGCGATCGGCGAGCGGCCCGGCTCGTCGGTGATCAGCCTCGCTCCCGGGATCGCCGCCGCATATGCCTCGCCGATCGCCTGCGGGTGGCCGGGGTCCGCCTCATCCCCGCTCGCCACGACCGCGACCGGCACGGAGATCTCCCCCAGCTCCTGGATCCGGTCGAATGGGCGCGAGCGCGGTACGGCCCGCAAGGCGTCCGCGACCGCACCGGGGTGCTCGTGCTGAGACAGGCGCTGGCGGATCACCTTGACGACCGTCTCTTGCCAGCGCTCGGGGACCTGTGGCGTGCCGTAGGCCGCGACGAAGCCCTCCACCCCACCCCGCTCGAGCCCATCGGCGAGTGCGTCCCATCGGGCCAGCCGCTCGGGGTCCTCGTTTACCTCCGGGTCGTACGCGGGAGTGATCAAGACCAGTCCCGCCACTCGTTCAACGGCATTCAGCGCGAGCCACAGGATCGTGTGCGCGCCCATCGACGCTCCGGCAAGCACCGCGCGATCGATCTCGAGCCGGTCGAGCACCGCCGCGAGGTCGGCTCCGAGATCCCGATAGGTATACGCGGCCGGCTCCTCCGCGGGATCGGATCGCCCGTGTCCGCGGGCGTCGTAGGACACCACCCGGTGACCGGAGCGCTGAAGCGAGCTCGACCCCATCACCACGTAGCGCCGGGTGGCGGTCAGCCCGTGCAGGAGCACCACCGGCGTCCCCTCCCCCTCCTCTTCGGCCGACAGTCGAACGCCGCTGCGGTCGATCAGGTGCTCAGCCATCCGTCACTTGTTACACGATCTCCCTCTTCGACGAAGGCTGACTGAAGTTGACGTCAGCGGCAGGTTTCGGCGCCGCTACCATCGACCACATGGACGTCTCTGAGCGCGATTTCGCTTCAACTGTCGTCGAACGCTCCCGCACGGTGCCGGTGGTCGTCGACTTCTGGGCGGATTGGTGCGCGCCGTGCCGTCAGCTGGGACCGCTCCTCGAGCGAGCGGTCGCCGCGCGCGCGGGCAAGGTCGAGCTGGCGAAGGTCGACGTTGACGCAAACCAGGGGCTGGCACAGGCCTTTGGGATCCAGGGGATACCGGCGGTCAAGGCATTTCGCGACGGCGAGGTCGTGGCCGAGTTCGTCGGCGCCCAGGGACCGGCGGCGGTCGAACGCTTCCTGGACTCGCTGCTGCCGTCGGAGGCCGATCGGCTCGTCGAGCTCGGCGACGAGGCATCCCTGCGAAGTGCACTCGAGCTCGAGCCCGGCCGCGCTGGCGCCGCCTTGCCGCTCGCCCGCCTGCTCCACGAGCGCGGCCAGGACGACGAGGCTCTCGAGATCCTGCGCTCAGTTCCCGGCAGCTTCGCCGCTCAAGGCCTGGCGGCGCGGATCGAGCTCGAACGAGAGATCGCGAGCTCGGATCAGCGCGCCCCGCTTCGCGAAGCGTTCGCCGCGCTCGACTCGGGTGAGCGCGAGCGGGCGATCGAACTACTGATGCAGGCGCTCGCCGCCGACGGCGCCGCGAACGGCTCACGCGAGCAGCTGCGGCGGATCGTGGTGGGTGTCCTCGATGAGCTTGGGGTCGAGCACCCGCTGGCCCGCACCACCCGCCGGCAGCTGGCGTCGCTGCTCTACTGATCTAGACCACGAGCGTGAGCTGGTCCTCGCACGTCGTGCGGACCGCATCGAGCCGTGCGACTCGCACCCCGATCAGGCGGACCGGTCGCGGAGGCGAGAAACGGCGCAGGAGCTCGCGGGCGATCGGCCACACCTGCTCGGCCGAGCTCACCTCGCCCAGCAACGTCCTCGCCCGCGTATGGGTCGAGAAGTCGTCGAGACGGACTTTGATCCCGATCGTGCGTCCGCGGCGCTGCTGGCGCTCGAGCGCCCCGCACAGCTGGTCGACGAGGCGCTCGAGGATCCGCTCGAGCTCGCCCAAGTCCGCGATGTCGCTGTCGAACGTGACCTCCCGGGACTCCGAGACGACCTTGCGATGCTCGCTGACCGGCGAATCGTCCTCGAAGCGCGCCCGCCGCTGGAGCTCGACGGCGAACCGTGGGCCGAAACGCGCCGCAAGTGCATCCTGATCCGCTGCGGCCAGCTTTCCGAGCGTGTCGAGACCGTGGGCGCGCAGTCGCTCGGCGGTCTTCGGACCGATTCCCGGCACGAGTCCGCAAGGCGCCTGAGCGAATCGCTCGCATGCCTGCTCACGGCTGAGGAAGACGAATCCCTGCGGCTTCTCCGCGTCTGAGGCGACCTTCGCCACGAGCTTGCTCGGGCCGATCCCGATCGAGCAGGTAAGACTGGTGTGCGCCTCGATCTCCGCGCGTATGCGCCGCATCGCGGCGTGCGGCGCCGGGAGGCCGGTCAGCTCCAGATAGACCTCGTCGAGCCCGACGACCTCGACGGTCTCCAGATGGGCGCGAACGATCCCCATCACGACCCGCGAGGCCTCGCGGTAGTAGGTGAAGTCAGGCTCGAGGAACATGCCGTCGGGGCACAGGCGCCTCGCGCGCGCGGCGGGCATCGCAGAGCCGACGCCG
The DNA here is from genome assembly GCA_955652345.1 of uncultured Solirubrobacteraceae bacterium. Classification (GTDB taxonomy): domain Bacteria; phylum Actinomycetota; class Thermoleophilia; order Solirubrobacterales; family Solirubrobacteraceae; genus Palsa-465. The sequence goes on from CATPBV010000061.1 coordinate 6,803, forward strand.
AAGCGCCGTGCCTCGTACGACGCGGTCGTCACGACGGCACGCGGTCCGCTGCCCGCGACGATCACCGGCCGGCCGCGCAGCTGTGGGCGCCGCCTCAGCTCGACCGAGACGTAGAACGCGTCCATGTCGAGATGCGCGACGCACCGCCCAGTCATCGCGCTCATCGTAGGAGCGCGCGCAGACGTCGCCTCCCACCGGAGGCGACGTCTGCGGTAGTCCGCGCCTAAAGCGTGGACCAGATCGTCTCTACGCCTACGAACCCGAGCGCAGCCGCGGTGTTCTGACCCAGGTCCCACTCACGCCCGCCGACATACGGCCCGCGGTCGTCGACGACGGCCGTCACGGTGCGCGAGCCGAGGCGAAGCTGCACCTTGGTCCCGCACGGCAGCGTGCGGTTCGCCACGCCGTAGAACGCGTTGAAGCCGCAGGCGGTGGCGCCGCGGTCGTAATACCACGAAGCGAGGGCCGGGCGAAACACGGTCAGCGCGCCGGCGTGAGCCGCGAACGGCGCGTTCAGACGGTCGCCTGAGAACCGGACGCGCAACCGCTCGAAACCGAGCGCCTGCGGAACGTAGGAGATCGTGAACGCCCCCCGCGCGGTCGTGCGACCGCTGGCGAGCGTGTGCCACGTCCTGCCCGACCGGGCCTGAAGACGCACAACGCGACCCCTGACCCCGGGCAGGAGCCGGCCACGCAAGCTCACGCGGGTGCCGGCGAGGATGTCGATCCGCCGCTGGCGCACTTGTAGCGCCGCATTGACGAGCACACGACGGATGGTGCTCGACGCGGTGCCGGCCTGAGGGATGGCGCTGACTCCGGCCGTGGCATCGACGACTCGAAGCCTGCCCGACGTCGTCAGCCGTGCGCTCAGCTCGAAGCGAGATCCCCCCGTGGAAGTCGTCGTGCCGAGCGTCTTCCACGTGGAGCCGCCCGTCGAAGCGAACTGAAGCTCGAGGGTCTGCGGCGTAGGAGCAGTCGGAGCGACGGCGGCGACGAGTACTCGATCGCCGTAATCGATCTCCGAGGCGCGAAGCTGAAATGGGAGCGCACCCGGTGGTGCTGACGGCGTGGCGCTCCCCTGCGCCAGTGACTGAGCGGGTGCCAGAGCGGCTGAGGCTGGGAGCGCGACCATCAGCGCGCCCATTGCCGCTCTTGCCGCGCGCCGGTCACGCATGGCAGCGAAAGCGTCCATGGAGAAACCTCCTGTCGGTTCTCGGCTGTCGCCTACGGGGTTAGCTGACGGGCTCGCGGCACTTCGACCGGACCCTGGATGAGTCCGTCACGTGTCGCTACGGCTGCGACCCGGTGTCAACCGGGCAACCGATTCGCCCCGGCCAAACGCGATTGAACGCCTGGCAGTGGATCCCCCGCTCGCCCCCGCGCAGGGCGGAAGCGACTCGGCAGGGCCGAATTGCAGATCGGGACTGTAGCGGGCGACGCCGCTGAGGAAGTGTGAGCTTTGTCACACTTTGAGGAAGGATTCAGCCCTTACACGAGCCCGACGCGGATCGTCAGCGACCGAGCGGAACCGCGTATCCGGGCGGCAGCACTCGAGAGCCGCACCCAGCGATAGGCCGGCGCGGCAGAACAGGGAGTCCATCGCGATACCCGCCGCCAGAGAACTCGAGCACGCGTGTCCGTCCGGCCAAGAACTCGACGCATGGATGCTCCGAGCAGTCCCGGAACAGGGGGCGCGGCACGTTCAAGGGCACCAGGCGACCGTGACTCCCATAGAAGCCTCCCCTGATGACGAAGCAGGCTGCTCCGAGCATCGGCCCGCCGGGCTGAATTCGCAAGGCTCCGGCCCGGAACGCGTGTCTGTGCTCCATCCGCTCTCGTCGAACGGTCAGCCGTTCGCCCCGGGCGGCGCGATCTCGGTGGGCCTGCGCGGTTCCCGAGAGGCGCCAGGCCGCGAGTCCGCCGAGCAGAGCGATCGCGATGGCAAGGAACAACAGGCGCCGATGGTCGTGAACCAGCTTCATCGCTACCCCTACTACGAACGATTCGCCCGGGCGTCACACGATGCGTCCGGCGGTGCGGCAATCGCATCCGGTCGACCCCGACCAAGCCTGCAAGAATCTGGCTCGTGGCCACCCTCGACCGGCTGACCGGGCTCGACGCCTCGTTTCTGCACCTAGAGCGCGACACCGCGCACATGCACGTCGCCGGCTGCGCCGTTTTCGAGGGTGCGGCGCCCGCGTACGAGGAGCTGCTCGAACACATCTACTCGCGGCTTCATCTGGTACCCCGCTACCGGCAGCGCCTCGCGTTCGTGCCGCTGAACCAGGGACGGCCGGTGTGGGTCGACGATCCGCATTTCCAGCTTCGATACCACGTGCGCCACACCGCGCTCCCCCGGCCGCGGGGCGAGGAACAGCTCAAGCGCCTGGCCGGGAGGGTTTTCTCGCAGCAGCTGGATCGAAGCAGACCCCTGTGGGAGCTGTGGCTCGTCGAGGCGCTCGCCGGGGATCGCTTCGCACTGCTCTCGAAGACCCATCACGCGCTCGTCGACGGGGTCTCTGGGGTGGACATCGCCACCGTGCTGTTCGACTCCTCGCCGGACCCGATGCCGGTAGCGCCCCCCGATCACGAGTGGGCGTCGCGACCACTCCCGAGCGACGCGCAGCTGCTCGCCGGCGCCCTGCTCGAGCGCGCCATCGTTCCAGCGGAGATAGTGCGCGGCGTGCGCGCAGCGCTCCGAGGTCCCCTCGGGGTGGCAAACCGCGCGCGAGCTGGCCTGGCGGGCGTCCGAGCGATGGCATCCGCAGGCCTGCAGGCGGCACCGCCCAGCCCGTTCAACGTCCGGATCGGCCCGCATCGGCGCTTCACCTGGGTCAACGCGAGCCTCGGAGAATTCAAGGCGATCAAGAACAAGTTCGGGGTCACGGTCAACGACGTCGTGCTGGCGGTCGTGGCGGGGGCGCTGGGGCGCTACATGCGCTTGCACGGGCACGAGACCGAAGGCCTCGAGCTGCGGGCGATGGTTCCGGTCTCGGTTCGGGCAGACATCGAACGCGGGGCGCTCGGCAACCGCGTCGCGGCGATGTGGGCTCCCCTGCCCGTTGGACTGACAAATCCCGTCGAGCGCCTCGTGACCGTCAGCCAGGCGATGGACACCATCAAGGACTCTGGACAGGCGGTGGGTGCCCAGGTGCTCACCCGGCTGTCCGGCTTTGCTCCTCCGACGATCATGGCCCAGGCAGCGCGGCTACAGGCGCGCCAGCGGCTGTTCAACGTTGTCGTGACCAACGTGCCTGGTCCACAGCATCCCCTGTACATGCTCGGGCGCGAGCTCGAGATGATGTTGCCGATGGTCCCGCTTGCCGAGAACACCGCGCTCGGGATCGCGATCCTGAGCTACAACGGCCAGCTCAACTTCGGCCTGGTCGCGGACTTCGATGCGCTGCCCGACGTGGAGCGCCTGGCGCAGGAGCTTCGCGCGTCGATCCGCGAGACGCTCGACGCCGCTCAGGCCTCGAACGGCCACCGAAGCGGCGATCGACGGCGCTCCCGGCCGCAGCGTGCGGTGCGCGCCGCGGAGTGAGGCTCGCATTCACGACGCTCGAGCGGATCGCGGTCGTCCTCGCGTCGCTGGTGCTCTCGATCGGGTTGATCGCGCTGCTCTCAGGGTTCTTCGCCGGGCGCGACCAGGCGGGGGTCTCAGGCGGCCAGCACGGTCCCGGCGAGGCGTTCGCTGATCAGGGTTCGGCGCTGCTTGCGCCCGGGCAGCCGCGCCCGGGCTACGACTCAAACCCTCCCACGAGCGGCGCGCATGCTCCTCAGCCCGTGTTGCGCGACGGCGCGCAACTGACCGACGACCAGCTGCTTTCAGCGCTGGCCCTCGGGGACGTGGTCATCATTTACGCCGCGCCGGCACCCCCACCGGGACTGCGAACGCTCGCCACCGCCGTCGCCAGCCCGTTCAGCCCCGCGCTCGCGGCCGCGGGACAAGCTGTGATCCTCGCCCGCCGGACCGGCACGACGGGCCTGATCGGCCTCGCGTGGGCTCATATGGCCCGTGTCACCGGGCCACAGGATCCCCTTCTACGCCAGTTTGCGGCGTTCTGGCTGGGCCGCGGCGCACCCCGGCGCTGATGCCGCGTTCCTTGACGGCGTGAGCGCTACGGGCTTCGCACGGCGATTGTCACCCGCGAGAGCACGCACAGGCGGCCCTGATCGTCGGTGATCTCGACCTCCCAGACCCAGGTCGTCCGGCCCCGGTGCTTGGCGATCGCCGTAGCGTGAATCGTGCCCTCCCGGATCGGGCGCAGGAAGCTCGTCTGATTCGACATCCCGACGGCCACGCTCCCCTCCGGGACCACTCGGTAAGCCGTTCCCCACGACGCCAGGCTCTCGGCGATCGCGGCATACACCCCGCCATGCACGAGCGCGGTCGGCTGTAGAAGCTCATCGCGCACCGGCACTCGCCCGCCGACGCGCGCGTCCGACAGCTCGGTCAGCGACAGGCCGAGGATCCCTTCGAAGCCATGGGTCATCTCCATCGGAAGGTCGATCTCCAGCCCGAATGGCGTCTCAGCGCTCACCGGCGGAGCACTTTAGTCGCCGCTGCTCGGAGAGGCCGGTGCCGTCGCAGCCAGTCTGGAGCGCGAGCCGCCACCCGCGGCACCGGCACGACCGCTTCTCTACGCTAACGATCCGATGGCCTCGCTCGACACACTGCCCGGCGATCAGCGCGCGGTGCTGGAGCTCGTCGTGCGGCGGGGGCGCGGCTACGACGAGATCGAGCGGCTGCTGTCGATCGACCGCACGGCTGTTCGCGCCCGCGCGCTGGCGGCGCTCGATGCGCTCGGGCCGCCGACGAGCGTCCCGGCCGCGCGCCGGGCGCTGCTCGCTGACTACCTCCTCGGACAGCTTCCGCCTCGCGTCAGCGACGAGGTCCGCCGCCGCCTGTCGGAGTCCCCGGAGGAGCGTGCCTGGGCTAGCGCGATCGAGTCCGAGCTGGCGCCCGTGGCGTCCGAGCCGCTGCCCGAGATCCCGTCCGAGCCGATGCTCGAGCTCCCGTCCAAGCCTGTGGCGGCTCGGGAGCCGCCCAGCCCAGCGGTCCCGCCATCCGAGCCGCCGGGCTCAGAGCCTGCGGAACGACCGGCGTCGAGGCTCGGCGGCGCCGTGCTCCTCGGGGCCGGGGCCTTGGTTGCGATCGCCGTGGTCGTGTTCCTGATCACCCGCGGGTCGGATCAGCCGCCGGCAAGCGCCCAGTCGCGAACGAGTTCAACCGTCGCCGCAGCGCCCTCCAGTGGCGCCGCGGGCTCGACGCCGACCACCACCAGCACCGCCACGAAGGTCCTCGGGCAGGTTCTGATGTTCCCCCCGGGAGGGAAGGGCAAGGCCAAGGGGGCCGCAGCCGTCGTGGCTGTCGGCACCACCGACGTGGTCGAGCTCGCGGCCTACGGGCTGGCTGCGAACAAGCACAACGTCTACGCAGTGTGGCTGTACAACTCCCACAGCGATGAGTTCCGTGTCGGCTACTACACCCCGGGCGTCGGCCGCGACGGCCGCCTCCTCGCTCGGAGCGTATTGCCGGCGAACGCGGCGCACTACAAGCATCTCCTACTGGCGCTCGAGCCCGAGCCTGCCCCGAACCGGCCGACGAACATCGTCCTCCAAGGCGCCTTGAGCATCCGTTGATCGGCGCCCACGCCTCCGCCGGCCTGGCGTCCCGCCGCGCTGACTACGCGTCGAGCTCACTGCTCGGACATCCGCGCGCCGAGCGCAGCTGGGCGGGTGCCTTCGGTCAGGGAGCGCAGGTCCGCGCGAGGCCATCGAGCGCCTCGTCGAGCTTGCGAGCGGTCGCGCGCCGCATCATCAACCCGCCGGTGCGTGAGTACCCGCGGAGCTTCTGCCGCTGGACGATCGTCACCAGCGTCCCGCCGTCGGTTGGGCTGAGCGTGACGTCGATGGTCGACTCTGAGAACACCCGCTCGAACGGTGTGCCGGCGAGGTCCTGGGCCCAGCAGCGCCGGCACGGTGGCTCGGACACGAGCAGATGAAAGTCGGCGCGCACCGGGCGTCCGCGCTTGGTGACGAACACCTGCGTCCAGCGATCCTCGTCGGCGTCCTCGACTCGCTTGGTCCCCGGCCACCAGCGGCGCAGCTGGTGCGGATCGGCGAGCACTTCCCAGACGCGCTTCTGGGAAGCGGGCACAGTCCGCTTCCTGACCATCCCTGAGGTCAAACCGTGACGCGGCCCGTCGTCCCTGGGGCCCATCAGATTGCGTGGGAGGAAGGACATCAGCTCGGATAGTCGATCAGCGCGTAGGCGTCGTGCGGTTCGAGCCTCGCCCGGCCAGCCAGGAAGCTCAGCTCGATCACGAACGCGCAGCCCGCGACCTCCCCACCGAGGCTGCCGACGAGGTCGCACAGCGCGCGTGCGGTCCCACCCGTGGCGAGCAGATCGTCGTGCACCAGCACCGAGGCGCCTCCGGCGAGCGCGTCAGCATGGACCTCGAGCGCGTCGATCCCGTACTCGAGCGCGTACTCGGCGGCAATCGTGTCGTGCGGCAGCTTGCCTGGCTTGCGCGCTGGAACGAAACCAGCGCCGAGCTGCCGGGCGATAGCCCCGCCGAGGATGAACCCCCTGGCCTCCGCGGCCACCACGAGATCGATCCCGAGTGGCTCCGCGTAGGCAGTGAGCCCGGCCACGGCGGCGTCGAGGGCGATCGGATCGAGCAACAGCGGCGTGATGTCCTTGAACACGATCCCCGGCCGGGGGAAGTCGGGGATGTCGCGCACGAAGCTGCGCAGATCCAAGGACGTCATGGCCCAGCCCGGCCTACGTCGCGATCTTGCGTAGGTCCCGGATCAGCAGCAGGTGCTTCAAGTGGGTCGTGACCGACGCAAGGTTCTCGAGTGCCTCGACCGCCTCCTTGCGTCGCTGCGGGTTGCGCGAGCGCAGCGCGGGCGCGAGGATGCTCTGAAGCAACTGCGCCTCGCGGTCGGCGGAGCTCCTGAACACCCGCAGGTTCCTCCCGCCGACGCCGTAGCGAGCGAGCTCGGAGACCGCCCGGACGATGTCGCGCTCGGTCTCGTCGAAGTAACGGGCACCGCCCCGAAGCTCGCCTTTGATAACGCCGAATTCGACGAGCTCCCGAACCAGCGCCGGCTCGGCGCCGGTCTCCTCGACCACGTCCTCGAGCGAATACAGCGCACCAGGGTCGCGGGTAACCATGGCGCGCCGGATCGAGCGCCCGTCCCCCGGCGCGGCGACCTCGCGCTCTGCCCTCCCACCCGCGAGCTCCTGACGGATCACCCGCAGCGGCAGGAACTCGTCCCGCTGGAGCCTCAGGATCGTGCGTAGACGCTGGATGTCCGCCTGGGTGTAGAGGCGGTAGCCACCCTGGGTGCGTCGTGGCGAGAGAAGCTTCTGGTCCTCCAGATAGCGAATCTTCGAGATCGAGATGTCCGGGAACTCCTGCTGGAGCGCCTTGCAGACGGTGCCGATCGTGACGGCCTTCTGCCGGGGCCGATCGGGCGGCTGCTCTGAGCGCTCTGGAAGGTCCACCGTGGGACCGCTTGTTTCGGACGTGGTCATCAGCTGCTGAGGAATGCGAGTTTGTACTTCCCGATCTGGAGCTCATCGCCGTCGCCCAGGCGGTGGGACTCGATCCGGTGCCGGTTGACATAGGTCCCGTTGAGCGAGCCGCAATCGTCGAGGTAGTAGTCGGTGCCGCGATGCACGAGCACCGCGTGGTCACGGGAGACGGTGATGTCGTCGAGGAAGATGTCGCTGTCCGGCCGGCGCCCGACGGTCAGGCGATCCCCGTCGAGCAGAAAGCTCTCGCCGGCGCGACCGCCACCCGAGCGGATCACCAGCGTGGCTCCGCGAGCGACGAAGTTCCTCAACTCCACAGCCTCGATCTCGCCGGTGTCGGTGACCGTGTACGCCGCCGTTGTCTTGCCGGGCGGGTCGGACTGCGCGAGGAACGCCCCACAGCGCTGGCAGTAGTTGGCGCCCTCAGCGTTTGCAAAACCACACTCGGGGCAGTGCA
>CATPBV010000062.1 GCA_955652345.1 uncultured Solirubrobacteraceae bacterium
GGCGCAGCACATCGTTTCCCGACGTCGTCACCCCGAGCTCGAGCCGCACGTCGACGCCGTACTTGCGACGATCGGCTCCCCCGACCATCGCGAGGCGGACGAACGGGCGCACCGAGAGCGTTTCTTCAGGGAGAACGTGGGCCCAAGTCGGTGGCTGATGGTCGTCGTACACTTCGAACAGGAGCCGGCGCGGATCGTCACCGCGCTTGGCTACGGACATGGACGGTCGCCGCGAGGATGGACCAGCTAAGCATCACGATCGACGGTCTGGTGTTCGACCAGGCCAATTACGACGCGGAAGGCGACGTCCTTTACCTCGCCCGCGGCGAGGCACAAGCCGCCTCGGACGCAGCGCTTACACCCGAAGGCCACGGGATCCGCTATGGCCCAAACGGTGAGGTGATCGGCGTGACGATCATCAACGCCAAGTTCATCCTCGGCCGCGACGGTCACATCACGATCACGCTGCCCCACGAGGTCCGCGTCGACGAGGAGGCCCTCGCGTCGGCCTTGACCTGAGCCGACGCCGTGTCGCTATCCGCCTTCGTCAGCGGACACGTCTCTGAGTAGGTCCCCGTACTCCGCGACCATGCGGGAGCGTTGCATCGCACGACGTCGCGCGGCGGCCATCTCGCACACGTACACGCCCAAGAGGCGAATGCCCATCCCGACTATGTCGCGCGGCTGATCGCCGCTTCACCGGGACACTGTCCTGACGGAGGCGTTCGGGAACGGCTGGCCGGACGCTCCACACCGCGTCCTGCGCTCGGCTGTCGAGGCGGCCGAGCATCATGATGGTTCGGTCGTCGCAGTCGCCGGCGAGCTCGAGATCCGCGTGTTCAGCCCGCGATCGGTCACGCGGGAGGTCCGCGGAGAGATCGCCGCGATGGCTCTTTACGCTGGACAGTCCGTGGATCACGTCACGCGAATCCAACCCGCGGTCGAAATCGTCGCCGAGCTGACCGCCACCGTCTAACGACGTTTCCCATTCGCCACCGACGGGCTCCATCTTTGGCGGGGAGCCGAGCACCAGCACCGGGTCGCGCGACACGCCCGGATCGGACGACGACCGCAGCCCGGACGTCCGCCCGTCGGACTGCTGGCTCGCCCGGCCAATGCGGCCGTGATGATTCACACTGCTTGTCCTGAGCAACTGCAGAAGCAGCGTGACTCATCGATCGACAACTCCTCTGGGGTAGATACAGCAGCAGCGTTGAGTCCGATGACGCCGTGGAAGCAACGTGGAAGCGGCGGACGGCCACAAACGGCGACAGAGCCGGTCGCTCTAGCGCTTACGGCGCTCGGAATCGCCGTAAACAACGGGCCTGGCCATAGACGGCGATAGGCAGCCTCAGGCTCGGTGAGCCTCCGGAGCGAAAGGTCGCAGGTTCAAATTCTGCCGGATGCGTCCCACATAATGTACGCCTGAGTCTGATGCCCCGTTATGCCCGCGTGCGGACTTTCGTAAGCGCGGCTGTGCCTGCATTGACAATCGCGAGCTTTGTGCTCGCCCCGTCGGTGCGTGCGGCATTGCCTGCCGTGAGCGTGTTCCCAAGCCCTGGGACGAAGTACAACCAGCCGCAGACGCAAATCAGCTTCAGGGGCATCCCGGCGACGCAGATCGGCGAGGTAACAGTGCTGGGATCAAAGAGCGGCGGGCACTCGGGGACGACTGAGGCGGACTCTGATGGGAACGGCGCCAGCTTTTTGCCGGACAAGTCGTTTGCTGCTGGCGAGACGGTGACCGTCGCGACGGCACTGAACGTGCTGCACGCCATAGGGGGTAAGTTCAGCTTTCGCATCGCCAACCCCGCCGGGCCGATACCGTATGGCGCGCTGCCGGTGGTCCCTGCGGCGCGCGGTGGCCTCCAGGGCTACCGCACCGCGCCCGGTTTGGCGCCTGCTGCAGTGGACGTGATCACGGAGAAGGCGCCGGCTTCGGAGGGCGACATCTTTGTGGCGCCGGAGGCCGGACCAAAGCAGGACGGACCGATGATCCTCGATGCGAGCGGGAACCTGGTGTGGTTCCTTCCTTACCCAGTCGGGGAGAACACGCTCGTCACCGACTTTCGCGTGCAACGGCTCCATGGTCAGCAGGTGCTGACCTGGTGGCGCGGCAACACGAACGCCGGCTACGGGCGGGGGGTCGGCGTCATTTACAACAGCGCGTACCAACCTGTCGCGACCGTCAAGGCTGCCAACGGCCTCAGCATGGACAAGCATGAGTTCCTGATAACCGACCAGGGCAATGCGTACTTCGCCGCCGCCTGGCCTGTGCGCGTCTCGAGCAGCAGGAAGGCGCTGGTCGATTCCGTGATCCAGGAAGTCGACATCAGCACTGGGCTGGTGCTGTTCCAGTGGGACGCGCTCGACCATGTCCCGCTCCGCCAGTCCTACGCCACCGGACACGGTGCTGGCGGCATCTTCGATCCCTATCACGCCAACTCGATTTCGCTTGACAGCGACGGCAACCCCGTCGTCTCTATGCGAAACACCTCCGCCGTCTACAAGATCAACCAACCGACCGGCGACATCATGTGGACGCTGGGGGGCAAGGCCTCGAGCTTCAGGATGGGCGCGGAGACGACAACCTGGGGTCAGCACAATGCGATCGTGCAGCCCAACGGGCAGGTGACGATCTTCGACAACGAGGGCGGGCGCCCGAGGGTCAAGCCAGACTCGCGCGGAATCCGCATTGTGCTCGATAGCGAGAAAAAGACTGCGAAATTGATCAAGCAGTACCACCACTCGCCGCCGGTACCTAGCAACTACGAGGGCTCCCTGCAGCCGCTGTCGAATGGCGATGTGTTCATCGGCTGGGGACAGCAGCCGTACTTCTCGGAGGACAACGCCTCCGGCGAGCAGATCTTCGACGGCCACTTCGCCGAGCCGACGTTCACCTACCGCGCCTATCGCTTCGTGTGGAGCGGCCAGCCGCCGGCCAGCCAGCTGGGCGCGGCGCTAAGCACCGCTGGCAACGGTGTCGTCGACGTGTATGCGAGCTGGAACGGTGCGACCGACGTCGTCTCCTGGCGAGTCCTGGGAGGCCAGACCCCGACGGCGCAGGCGCCTCTTGGAAGCCAGGCCAAGCGCCACTTCGAGACCGAGGTCGCGGTCCACAGCGAGCTGCCCTATTACGTGCTTCAGGCGCTTGGTACATCGGGCAACGTGCTCGGTACTTCGCGCGTGCTGAGCACCCCGCCGCACATCGCGGTCTTCGGCTCGAGCGCGTTCGTCGCACCCGGTGGGACCGGGAGCGTGCCCATCGCGTGCTACGAACCGCAGCCCTGTCAGATCACCACGACCGTGTCCGCTGGCGCCACCGAGATCGCTCGAACGGCCGCGGAAACCGTCGCCCCAGACAGTGGCGCAATCGCCTACTTCCGCCTTTCACCGGCCGGCCGCGCGATGCTCGCCCACGCGCACGCCAACCGGATGCCCGTCCGGATCACTGCCCGAAATGCCTCCGGAGCAACCGCGACGAGCGTGCTGGACCTGATCGCATTCCACACCACCGGAACGGGGCCACACCGCTCCGCCGCGAACTCATCGACTCTTCAGATCATAGGCATGACCGGTTTCGCCTCCCCGAGCGGCGCTGGCCGAATCCTCGCCGGCTGCATGACAGCGACCACTCCGTGCCACACCGCTGCGACCCTGTCCGTCGGAAAGACGGTGGTCGCGCGCACCGGGCCCGAGTTCTTGGGGGCAAACGCACTCGGCTACCTGAGTTTCTCTCTCAACCCCGTCGGACGCAGCCTTCTCGCCCACGCGACCGGGAATCAGCTCGCCGCACAAGTCACGATCACCGACCAGAGCGCGAGCGCGACGGCTTACATTGCGCTAGTCGCGTTCAGATAGGGGCTTGACCACCCGCCGGGACAAGTTGATACGGAAAGCACGGAACACTCAAGCAGCCGGCTCATGAGGTTCCTGCTTGCCGATGGCAATGCGGCACTGATGTGTCTCGCTGCTGGATCTGAGCAGTGTCAGGAGCGGTCGGCGTGCGGTGCGTGGCTGCTGCTCGCTGATCCGGATGCGGAAGCTCCGGCGGTCGTGAAATCTGGCCTGGGGCTGTCCGCTAGCGATCCCCAACCGCACGCAATGCCCGGCTGATCGTCGGGCTCGCCGCTCGGGACCCATGCGTCGCAGATAGGTCGTCCGTTGGAGATTCGCACTCGCCGGCGCTATGCAGACGCCTCCGCGCCAACTGGCTGGTTTCGCTCGCTTCGCGCCCGCGGCAGGCTCCACCAACCCGTGCCAAGACCGCGACGGCGCCCAGCGGTGGTACCCGTGCCTAGGCCGATTCCGGGACACCGCCGGCGCATGGTTGCGTCGCAATGCGAGCGCGCGCCTTACGGCGCCCGCGTCCGCGAAAGCGAAAGTCCCGGTATCCGCGCGGAGCCAGGGCCCCCGCGCAGGGTGCGGCTGGCGCGCTCCAACAA
>CATPBV010000063.1 GCA_955652345.1 uncultured Solirubrobacteraceae bacterium
CCTGAGCCGAGGAGGTCCCTACACGCGAGCCCGGCCGGCTCTGCTCATGCCATCTATCAAGTCACACCGGGATCCTCGGGCGGCGACGGGCGACACAACAAATCCAGGTCAGGCCGACCAGCCGGCCGACAGGGCGATTTAGAGTCAGCCCGCCGCCAGCCCGAGGACCTACCGATCGCACCGGACGTCACCGGCCCTCAACCACCGGACCCTGACACAGAGGGGGATTTATGGAGAGCCAAGGCCGACCGATCAGCCTTGCGCGGTCGTGTCGGTCACACCTCTTAGGCAGGTGAAGACGTGACGCCGCCGTGCGAGCGCCCGCAAGATTCCAGGCGTCGACGGCTCACGTCCAGATCGATACAGCTCGCCGGGCGAGAGCCCGCCCCATCACGCGCGCGCGGAACCTTCCCCGAGCATGGACGCGAGGTCATCGCTCGTCCTCCACGCGCGCGTAACTCAGCCTGGGTTTGGGCCAGCCAGAGCGCCAAACCCTCCCAACGACTCGACCCGCGCGTTCTCCCAGCCGAGCACGGACGCGAGGCACCATGTCCGCGCGACCTAAGGCTGATCCGGCAACACCCCTCCTCTTTCAGTGACCTGCCTTCGATGACAGCGGATCGGCCTCTATCGCTTGGTCGATCGGTTGCCCTCAGCTCTGACTGCCCAGCCATTTGTGAGACGCGGGCGGAAGCAGCGCTGTTTTCCTTAGCGCCAGCTGGAGCGTCGCGCCCTTCTCGCACATCCACGCGGAAGCAGCAGGCGGCACTTTCAAGCGCCGCGTTGGACACTTGCTGCTGGTCGCTTGCGCCAGAGACCTCGGGTCCCGGCCAAGCTCGTGCCATCGCCTAGAACAGCACGGGCTTGCCAGCGGCTGATCGGCGCTCTCGAGTTCGTCCCGGGCGGCACGCTTCCGCACCCTCCGAGGCGGCCCGACAAGTGCTCGCCTGCGTACGACGCGACAGCGGTACGCGGGGCGCTCGTTCGGTGCTCTCCTAGCAGCTGCGGGAGAGCGCGAGGGTGGGTTCGAAGTTGACGGGCGTGTAACCCTTGGCGTAGACGTCGCCCTTGCTGCTCAAGGGGCCGTTAGGGGGCGAGGACCCGAGGAACACGACGTTGCGGCCTTGTTTGAGCGCCTGCTGGAAACCCATCAGCACGCATCCTGAGAGTGTCGCGTTGCTCGGACCGGAGTAGTCGATCACCCAGTAGAGGTTGTCACTCGCGCCGCAGCCGACCGCGCCGGTGACCGTGGCGCGATCTGGGTAGATCGTCGTCCCCGGCGGCAGCGAGTGGGTGTTGGCGCCGCCGGCGGCGAACGCCCAGCCGGCGAGCGTCGCGTTGAGCTTCTTCGGCGGCGGCGGCCGCTTAGGCTTGGTCGCGTTCCGGCACGCCGTTGAGAAGCCCTGAGGACGGCCGAGAGACGCGTGTTTGAAACTGACCGCCAGGTTCATCGAAAACGGGCGGCTATAGCTCTTCAGCAAGTTCGGCTGCAAGACCACAAAGGTGCCCGAGCCGTAAACCTTGGCGGCACGCCCGGTGCCGCCCACGACTCGGAAGGTGCCGAGGAACAGCTGATCCGCGTACCCCGCCGCCGAGCGCGCTGAGAAGGTCACGCAAAGCGAACCAACCGACCGACGCCCGCGCAACAGCCCGATACCGCTCACCGTAAGCGCGGAGACTGTCTCGTTGCCGTATACGCCGGTGATCGTTCCGGCTGTCCTCACCGTCCCAAGCGACTTGATCAACGCACCAACCGGATTCGCCCCGGTGCTGTTCACGAGCTTTGCCGACCCCGTGAAGATGCCCCCTGGATCGTTATGCCTCAAATTCCACTGGGTCCCCCAGACGCCATGCAACCGCGCCTTGTAATGCGAGACGACGCGTGTCCAGTCGCTCGGCATGTACTGCATCTCATTCGAGTCCGGCACGAACATATTGGGGCTCCCACTACATCCTGCGAACGCGATCCCGCAGAACACCAGCGGCAACCACCGGACAAACGGCTTCCAGACACCCACCAGACAACCGATCCTAACGACACGCCAGCCCCTTGGCGCCGCCACTCGCCCCGGATCCCGGAAGTACTCGCGAGAGCCGGCCCGCCGGCGCAAAGGACGGCCAGCAGCTGCCCGTAGGGCAAGCTGCGGACCGCTGGTTCTCCCAGGTATTGCTGTGCCGCTACATCGGTACTCCGGACGAAGGAACACTCGGAGTGAGGTTGGTTTTCCATCGGCTGATCCCAGGAATCGGGGGGACACGACGCCTGGCGCGGGAGTTGAACGCGCTGTCGACGTTGCCGCGGCGACACTTCTGGTCTTGTCCGGACGTCGGTGAGACGATCATCGCGTTATTTCGGTATGGCTCGCCCCCCAATTTGGAAGATCCGGTCCGTATCGACCTCGGCTGCAACTTCGTCGTGAACGGTCACGTCGTGCTGTTTCGGCACGTCGAAGGTGGTGCTTCAGCTCCTGCGGCTGACGCACCATTAGCCCGGCTCTGGGACTTGCTTACCCTTCGAGGCGCTGAAGGCGTGACGCACCGTGGGGAATCAGTATCGGGCGCTCTCGGTCCGTGTACATATGCTGAGCACGTGGGAGCTAACGAGCGCATTGAACCGGCGCTTCACGCGTCGTTGTCCGAGCCGGTGAGCTGGGCGTGGGGTCAGAACGCCGAATCGAGGTACTCCCAGACGTTACGCCCGAACTTCCTGACCGGCTTGGTCCTGCGCAGAATGGCCGGCAGCAAGCTGCGAGACGATGCCGTCCAGCTTCCACGTTTTCCCGTGCTGGCTGTCGGCGCCGACCGGCTTTACGTGTTCGAGATGGCGGCCTTGGAACGCGCGACGAAGTCGGGGGAGGTAGTCGCACCGATCGCGTCGGTGGCGCGTGCGGACGCCGTAGTCGACATCCAACGCGGTCTGATGTGGAAGCGGGTGACGATCATCTCAGCACGCGAAGGACGCTCGTACACGATCTATCTGAACGGAGCGTTCGGCGGGCGTAGGCGAGTCAGGGGGACGCTCGCGGCGCTCGACGATCGCCGCGGCCGCTACGACGTCGCCGCAGCGGGTGACTGAGCACGAGCCTCGGATCAAGCTCGACCAGGCAGCCCGGGCTACGACTCGCGTAGGCCCTCCTCGGCCGGCGCGGCCGCGGCGGCGAGCTGCCGCGCCCTGGTCTTGGCCGCCAGCACCTCCTCGGTGAGCGTGTCGATGTCGTACACGCCGTAGTGGCGGCGGCCGTTGATGAAGAATGTCGGTGTACCCGAGACTCCGCTCTCGTCCGCGCTCGCCACGTCTTCACTCACCCGTAGGGCGTGCTCCCGCCGACGGAGCTCGTCCCTGAAGCGCTCGACGTCCAGTCCGAGCTCGTCCGCGTAGCGGGCCAGGTCGCGCGGCGAAAGCTCATCTTGGTGGGCTAGCAGGATGTCGTGCATGTCCCAGAACTTGCCCTGCGACGCTGCGGCCTCGGATGCCTCGGCGGCGAGCTGCGCGGTGGGGTGGACATCGTTCAGCGGCAGGTGCCGCCACACGTACCGGACATCGGCGCCGTGCGCACTGAGCAATTCGCGGATCACGCCCTCGGCCTGCCCACAGTAGGTGCATTCGAAGTCGCCGTACTCGAGGAGTGTCACCGGGGCGTCGTCCGGTCCGCGAATGTGATCGCGCTCGGGGTCGACCTCCTCTGCGAGATCGAGAATGTCTTCGGCGGTCCGGCCGATCTGGCGCGCACGGAGGGCGCTCGGCAGCCGTCTGATGACCTGGGTCATCGCCCACGCGAGTGTCGGCGCCAGCAGCACCGAGGCGAGCGCACCGAGCTTCGCCTCGTCGAGTCGCTCGCCGGTGAACGCGAGGCTTGCAACCAGCAGTGAGATCGTGAAGCCGATCCCCGCGCACGCGCCGGCGGTGACGAGCACCGGTCCACTGATGGGCGAGCGCGGCCCGTGGAGGGCGGGGCGGGATGCGATCCAGGAGCCGGCGAAGACGCCGATCGGCTTGCCCGCTACGTACGCGATCACGATGCCCAGCGTGATCGGGGAGGAGACCGCGTCGCTCATCAGCGTGCCGGTCAGATGGATCCCGGCGTTGGCCAGTGCGAACAGCGGCACGATCGCGTAGCTGGTCCAAGGGTGCAGGTCGTATTGGAGCCGCTCGTTGGCCGAGATCGCCGATTGCAGGCTCTGCCGCGCCGAGCGCGCGAGCTCCGGCGTCGGCTGCTCGCGGAACGATCGGCTCAGCGCCGTCGCCCGCTCGAGGTCCTCGCGTGATGGCGGGTATGCGCTGGTCGCCAGCCCGATTGCCAGCCCTGAGATGACCGGGTCGATGCCGGACTTGAACATTGCGATCCAGATCGCGACAGCGAGCCCGATCGAGACCGCGCGCCGTCCGAACGGCGCGTAGCGGAGCGCGACGAGGAGGACAAACAGCGCGATCGCGACGCTCAGCGCCACGGGCGAGACGTGAGTGGTGTACACCGTTGCAATCACGACCAGCGCGGCGAGATCGTCGACCACCGCGAGGGTCAGCAGGAAGACGCGGATGCGGGTCGCGGTCCGCGGAGTCACCAAGGCCACGGCTCCGAGCGCGAACGCGGTGTCCGTCGACATCGCGGCGCCCCACCCGTGTGCTCCGGCGCCGCCGGCGTTGAACGCCAGGTAGATCAGGATCGGCACCGTCACCCCGCCGATCGCCGCGACCACCGGAATCGCGAGCCGCCGTCGTTCGCGCAGCTCGCCCAGGTCGAGCTGGCGCTTGGCCTCGAGGCCGACCACGAGGAAGAACAGCGTCATCAAGCCCTCGTTGACCCAGTGGCGAAGGTCAGTCCCGATGACGGCGCTCCCGATCCTGATTGCGAGCCTCGTCGTCCAGACCGACTCGTAGGAGTGCCACCACGGCGAGTTCGCCCACATCAGGGCCGCGATCGCGGCCCCGAGCATCACGATCGCGCCGCCAGTCTCGGTGCTGAGGAAGCTTCGAACGGGCGCCGCGAGGTTGCGCGCCCACGCAGTCCGTCCGCCATAGGTGATCGCCTCGGTGCCGACGCTCATCCCGCTCCGATCACCCTCCTTGAAGTGCCGGCCTGTCCCGTGCCCTCACGCGTGGACTGTCGCTGATCAGCCCCCGCTCGCGCAGCCCGGAAAGGCCGCTCCGTGGGTCCGCGAGGCTGACGAGGGTTGTGAACGAGCCCTCGCTGCTGACCACATACCGCTCCGCCGTCGTCTCGACATGGAACCCGTCGACTGCGACGGCAAAGCCACTGTGCCCGGGATGGACTTCGAGTGTGACTCGACGGTCGTCTGGCACGACGATCGGCGGGCCGCAGCCGCCGTGCATCGCCAGCGGCGTGCAGAGGAAAGCATTGGTGCCAACCGCCAGCAGCGAACCTCCGGCGGCCATTGAATACGCGCTCGAACCCAGCGCAGTCGCGACCACGAGCCCGTCGCCGGCCAGACGGATGTAGAGCTCGTCGTTCACGTACAGGTCGAGCATCATCTGGGTGCCGCCTCGTCGACCGAGTACGAGGTCGTTTATCGCCCAGGCAAGGTGGCGCCCGCCAGCTTCGAGGTCGAGCGCCGGAAGGTGCCGCGCCACCCAATCTCCGGCGACAAACCGGTCGAGCCCAGAGATGAGCTCGTTCACCGGCACCGCCGTCAGCGCGCCGAGGCTGCCGTACGCGACGCCCACGACCGGGGTACGCGTCTTGGCGGCTGCGTGAAGGGCCTTGAGGACGGTCCCGTCTCCGCCGAGCGCGACGATCAGGTCGCACGCGCTCACCTCGCCGGGTGGAGCCGCCGGCGGCTGTCCACCAATTGGAATCTGGACCAGCTCGAGCCCATGCTTCTTCGTCCAGCGCTGGAGCAGCACCACCGCATCCTGCACGAGGCGGGTGGGATGGACGAGGATGCCGATACGCTCCATGCGCGTTCCAGATTAGGGTGCCGGAGCGGGACGCGCCCGGCGGGCTGGGCGCGCTGCCGGCCCTCGGCCGCTGATCGCGGTCGCGAGCGGCATCACCGCCGGTTCGAGCGGTCGTGCTTGCGGCGGGCCGTAGCGTCCAGCAGCACTTTACGCAGCCTGACGGCGTGTGGCGTGACCTCGACGCACTCGTCCACACGCAGGTACTCGAGCGCTTGGTCGAGTGAGAATTCGCGCTTAGGGATCAGTCGCACGAGCTCGTCCGCGGTCGACGAGCGGATGTTGGTGAGGTGCTTCTCCTTGCAGGCGTTGACGTCGAGATCTTCGGCGCGTGAGCTTTCGCCGACGATCATCCCCTCGTACACCTCCTCGCC
>CATPBV010000064.1 GCA_955652345.1 uncultured Solirubrobacteraceae bacterium
ACCACATACAGATGCCACGCGGGCTCGGCTCCAGGCGGCACTACCGGCAGCGTCACATGTTGCGCGAGCCCGGCATCGGCATACCTACCGGCGCCCGCGCGACGCCCCTCGGACCACCGATCGACCTCCGCGAGCAACACCCGCAAGATCGCCGCCTGAAGCTCATCGAGCCGGGAGTTGTAGCCGACGAACTCAAAGCTGCGCTTGTCCCGCGAGCCGTGGAAGTGAAGCGCCCGCGCGGTCTCGGCGACTGTGTTGGAATTGGTCGCGATCGCGCCGCCGTCGCCGAAGCAACCAAGATTCTTGGACGGGTAGAACGAGAACGTCGCGGCGTCGCCGAGCGCGCCTGTGCGGCGTCCGTCGAGGCGGGCCCCGGCGGCCTGCGCAGCGTCCTCGAGCACCGGGAGCCCGAGCTCGCACAGCTCGGGCAACGGCGCCGGGCAGCCGAACAGGTCGACCGCGACGATCGCCTTGGTCCGCGCCGTCAGCGCGGCGCGAACCGTGGCGGCGGTCACGTTGCGGGTGCCGCCATCGACGTCGCAGAACACCGGCCGAGCGCCGGCGCTGACGACCGCCTCGGCGGTCGCGTAGAAGGTGAACGACGGAACCACCACCTCGTCGCCGGGCTCGACTCCCATCGCCCGCAGC
The DNA here is from genome assembly GCA_955652345.1 of uncultured Solirubrobacteraceae bacterium. Taxonomy (GTDB): domain Bacteria; phylum Actinomycetota; class Thermoleophilia; order Solirubrobacterales; family Solirubrobacteraceae; genus Palsa-465. The sequence goes on from CATPBV010000064.1 coordinate 649, forward strand.
GCGATCGTGATCGCCTCCGTCCCGTTCGCCACCCCGACCACATGGCGGACACCGAGGAACGCCGCGAACTCTCGCTCGAACGCCTCGACCTCGGGGCCGAGCACGAACCTGCCGCTCTGCATCACGGCGCGGACCCGCTCGAGAATCGCCTCGCGGAGGGGGGCGATCGGTGTGTCGGTGTCGAAGAGAGGCACGCGCATGATGGCTTAGAGAACCCTAATCGTCGCCCGGACGTCCGCGCCGAGCGCTGCCGCTACGCTAGGCCACTTGCTCGTTCTCGCCTCCGTGACCGATTCGCTGGTGAAGCTGGCCACCGATCTGATCGGCAGTCTGGGGCTCGGCGGGGTGGCGCTGCTCACCGCGACCTCCGGTGTGATCGGTCTGCCCGGATCCGAGCCGACAATGCTGTTCGCAGGCTTCAACGTCTACCAGGGACACCTGACGCTGCTCGGGATCATCGTGTTCGGCGTGCTCGGCGACATGGCCGGGGCCTCGATCGCCTACGGCATCGGCTACTTCGGGCGGCGTGAGCTGGTCGAGCGCCAAGGCGCGAAGCTGCACATGAGCGAGCAGCGGCTCGACCGGGCGGAGAGCTTGTTCGAGCGGCGCGGGGCAATCATGATCACGCTCTCGCGGCTCTTGCCCTTCGTCCGCGCGGCCTTCCCGTATGCCGCCGGGGTGATGAAGATCCCGTTCGGGCGGTTCTTCGCGCTCGCGACCGCGGGATCGATCGTGTGGATCGGAGCGCTTGGCCTGCTCGGTCGCGAGGTGGGCAGCAACTGGCAGAGCTGGCGTCACCACCTCGAGTACGCCGACTACGCGGCGGTGGCACTGCTGGTGTTGGCGATCGTTTACCTGCTCGTCAGGCGTTCGCGCATGCGCACGGCCGCCTCGGGGCCCGCCCAGGACACGCGTCAGGGCGAGAGTGAGCAGACGACAGTCGATGTCGTCGGCAAGTAGCGACGGCTCCCCCTCTCACCATCTGACCGTTTCGCAGGCGGTGATCCTCGGCGCCCTTCACGGCCCGGCGGAGCTGCTGCCGATCTCCTCTTCGGGGCACATCGCGATCATCCCCTGGCTCCTTCGCTGGGACTATGGCGAGCTCGACGACGAGCTGCGCAAATCGTTCGAGGTAGCGCTCCACGCCGGTACCGCCGCCGCGCTGCTGCTGACTCTGCGCGAGGAGGTGGGCGCAGCTGTACACGGGCTGGACCGGCGACGGTTGAGCCTGATCGCGCTGTCGTTTGCGCCCCCTGCGGTGGTGGGGTACGTCCTCGAGCACCCGATCGAGCGGCGGCTCGGGACGCCCCGGATGATCGCAGCGGCGCTAGCCGGGGGCGCGATGGCAATGGCGTGGGCCGACCGAGTCCCACAGGAGCGCCATCACGATCAAGCCGGATCGGTCGATGCGCTGTGGCTTGGGCTCGCGCAGGCCTGCGCCTTGATCCCGGGCGTCTCCCGCAATGGCGCGACGCTCGCAGCCGCGAGATTCCGGCGCTTCACTCGGGAGGACGCCAACCGGCTGTCCCGACATGTCGCCCTCCCGGTGATCGCGGGTGCGACGGTGCTGAAAGGGCTGCGGATCAGCCAGCGCGGCCTGGAACCCGGGACCGCCGCCCCGTTCGCCGCGGGCGCGGCTGCCTCGTTCGCCTCGACGCTCGGCTCGACTTGGCTGATACGGCAGGTCGAGCGTGATCGCTCGCTGCTCCCCTATGCCTTGTATCGCCTCGCGTTCGCAGCCGTGATCCTCGCTCGGATCAGGATGGACCGCTCAACGATCTCCGATCCGCTCGACGAGCGCACGCGCCAGGCCGGGCCCGGAGTCAGGCTGCCCGATAGCCGACAATTGGGCTCGTGAGCGAGGCATACGCAGCGGCGGGGGTCGACACCGGGCAGGCCGACCGTGGGGTGGCCGCGCTGGTGGAGGTACTTCGCGGTATTGACCCGGGACGCAGCTCCCGTGTCGTCGAGCTCCCTGGGCACTACGCGAGCGTCATCCGGGTGACGAGCGGCCTGGGGATTGCGCTGGCGACGGATTCCGTCGGGTCGAAGGCGATCGTCGCCGAGCAGGTCGGCCGTTTCGACACGATCGGGATCGACTGCGTGGCGATGAACGTCAACGACCTGATCTGCGTCGGCGCCGAGCCGCTTGCGCTGCTCGACTACATCGCAGTCGAGCAAGCCGACCCCGACGTGCTTGCGCAGCTTGCGACCGGGCTGCGGATCGGAGCCGAAGCCGCCGGAGTCGAGATCCCGGGAGGAGAGGTCTGCCAGGTACCGGAGGTGATCCGCGGGCATCCCTCCCCGCTCGGTTTCGATCTGGTCGGCTCGGCGTTCGGGACCGTCGCGCTCGATCGGATCATCGATGGCAGCGCGTGCCGGCCTGGGGATGCGCTGATCGGGCTGCCCGCCTCGGGCGTGCACTCGAATGGCCTCACCCTGGCCAGGCGAGCGCTGCTGGAGGAAGGCGAACTGTCGCTCGAATCGAAACCGTCCGAGCTCTCGGGTCAATCCGTTGGCGCTGCCCTGCTCGAGCCAACCGTGATCTACGTGCGGGCGATCCTGGAGCTGCTCGCGAGCGATGTCGACGTCCACGGGCTCGCCCACATCACCGGCGGCGGGGTGCTGAACCTATTGCGGATCGGATCCGGAGTCGGGTATCGGATCTCGAGCCCGCTGCCAGTGCCGCCGATCTTCCCGCTGATCGCGCTCCACGGAGATGTGCCGGCGGAGGAGATGTGGGAGGTGTTCAACATGGGCTGCGGCTTCGGTCCGATGGTCGCCGCCCAGGACAGCGCCAAAGCGGTCGAGCTGCTGCGCGACCGTCATCCCGGAACAGCCGTGATCGGGCGGCTCACCGAAGATCCCGGCAAGGTCACCCTGACCGGGCTCGTTGGCGACGCTTCGGGGTTGACGCGAACCTGACCGAGCTCGAGCGATCTCTGATTAGGCGGCCATGAAGGCTGGCCACGATGAGCATGGACGAGGGCGCAGTACCTCAAAATAGAGACGATCGATGAGCACGCTGCTCGGCACCACGCTGAACGGTCGCTACCGGCTCGAGGCCAGAATCGGATCCGGCGGGATGTCGACCGTGTACCGCGCGCTGGACGAGACGCTCCAGCGGCAGGTGGCGATCAAGCTGATGAACCGCGAGATCGCGAGTGACTCCGATCAGCTCGAGCGCTTCCGGCGGGAGGCGCGCGCGGTCGCGCAGCTCTCGCATCCGCACATCGTCGGGGTGATCGATGCCGGAGAGGACGACGGGCGCCCATACATCGTGTTCGAGTGCATCGAGGGCGAGACGCTCAAGGAGCGGATCCGCCGCCTCGGCCGGCTCCCGATCGCTGAGGCGGTCGCGTACGCGATCGAGATCGCGCGGGCGCTCGGAGCGGCACACGCCCGGCACATCGTCCACCGCGACGTCAAGCCGCAGAACGTCTTGATCGATGAGGAGGGGCGGGCGAAGGTCACGGACTTCGGGATCGCGCGGATGCGCGACGAGGAGGGACTGACCGCCGATGGACGGGTGCTCGGAACGACCGATTACGTCTCCCCCGAGCAGGCGCTCGGGCAGGAGGTCACAGGTCAGTCGGACCTCTACTCGCTAGGAATCGTGCTGTACGAGATGCTCACGGGCGAGGTCCCGTTCAACGGCGAGAGCCAGGTCGCGGTCGCGATGAAGCACGTGCGCGAGCAGCTACCCGACGTGCAGCGCAAGCGGCCCGAGATCTCAGCCGCGCTGGCGGCCGTGGTCGAGACCGCCACGGCCAAGCACTTGGAGGACCGCTACGGCGACGACGCCGAGCTGATCGCCGACCTCGAGGACGTGCTCGCGATCGAGGCCGCACGGGCCGGGAGCGCCTCGGGCGAGGTCACGAGCGTGCTGCGGACGCTGCCTTCGGGCAAGCAGCGGCGAGTTCCCTTCAGGCTGAGGCACCCGTTCCTGTCGGCCGCGCTGCTGGGCGCGGCGCTGGCCTGTGCGGGCGGCGCTGCCTACTGGCTTGCCACCCGCGCGCACCACGGAGCTCCGAAGCTCACAGCGGCCCCGCCTGCCGCGACGCTCAGCCAGGTCAGGCCGTGCCCCACCTGCGCACACGACTACAACCCCGACGCCCTCAGCGGCCCCAAGACCCAGAACCCGAACGAGGTTGGCTACGCGATCGACGGCAATCCGAACACGGCCTGGCAGACCGATTACTACTACAGCGGATCGCTGGAGAAGCCGGGCGTCGGGCTGTACGTCGATATGAAGCCCGGCGTGGTGGCGCGGGAGATCCGGATCGTCACGCAGTCGCCCGGTTGGAGGGTCCAGATCTACGCCAGCAACACGCTGCCCAACCCCGACTTGTTCACCGGCTGGACGCTCGTAGGAAGCGCTCCGTCGGTGGGATCGAGTCAGGACATCCCGCTGAGCACCGCGGGTATGCGCTACCTCTACTACCTGGTGTGGATCACCAAGCTCCCGCCCGGGCAGCAGACGGTGTACGTCAACGAGGTGGCGCTGTACGCGTACAAGTAGGCCCCGCCACCGATTCGCGTGGCGGGATGATCAATGGCGGTAGCGGCGCTCGCTCTCGTGACGGTCGAGCGCGAGATTCACGAGCCGCTCGAGCAGCTCCGGATAGGAGATGCCGCTCGCCTCGAGCAGCGAAGCGAACACGCTCGTGGCGGTGAACCCCGGCATCGTGTTGAGCTCGTTGACCAGCACTCGCTCGCCGCTTACGAAGAAATCGACGCGCGCGAGGCCGGTACAACCGCTCCGGCGGAACGCCTCGAGCGCCAGCTCACGAATCCGCTCACAGACGTGCGCGGGAACGCGCGCGGGAACGATCAGCTCCATCCCGCCCGGGGTGTACTTCGCCTCGTAGTCGTACCAGCCCGCCTCGCCTGCACGGAGCATGATCTCGCCGGGCTGCGAGGCGATCGGGTCGCCGTTGCCGATCACCGAGCACTCGACCTCGAGCCCGGTGGCGGCTGCCTCGACGATCGCGAGCGCGTCGTGCTCGAACGCCGTCTCGAGCGCCCGCGAGAGCTCCTCCGCGCCCGCGACCCGGACGATCCCCACGGACGACCCGAGCCGGGCGGGCTTGACGAACTGCGGGAACCCGAGACCTCCGAGCTCTTGCACAACGCCGTCGCGGTCGGCGCGGTAGCGCTCCATCGTGACCGCGGCGTGCTCGACCTGCGGGAGACCCGCGTGCGCCATCAGCCGCTTGAACATGACCTTGTCCATGCACAGCGCCGAGGCAAGGACGCCCGCCCCGACGTAAGGGACATCCAGGCATTCGAGCAGCCCCTGGACCGTTCCGTCCTCGCCGAACGGGCCGTGAAGGGCGGGGAAGACGACGTCAGCGCCCGCCAGGCCGCGTCCCGGCTCGAGCGCCATCTCCGTGCCCTCGCGGCGCCAGACACCGTCGCGCCCGACCTCGATCGCGAGCGGTGCGTGGGCGGCGCGGGCGAGGCCCTCGCATACCGACGCCGCGGAGGCGAGCGATACCTCGTGCTCGGAGGAGCGGCCGCCTCCGAGGACAGCGACGCGGAGCGCTGTCACGGGTGCGTCGGCGCCGTGTACTTGCCGATGACGATGTGCACCGAGCTGCCCTTGGGGACGAGCGAGCCGGGACTGACGTTCTGGTAGAGCACGATGCCATCGTTCGCCGACTTCCTGACGGGCTTGGTGAAGGGTTGGACCGTGAAGCCCGCCAGCGTCAGCTCCGCCGTGGCCGCGATGTCGGTCTTTCCGACTACGTTCGGCATCTTCACCTTCGGTTGGGCCTTGGCGACGGTCAGGTCGATTGTCGTTCCCTTAGGCACCTGGCTGTTCGCACCCGGGTTCTCGCTGATCACAGTCCCGGGGGTCGCCGTGCTCGAGACCTGGTTGAAGATCGTCGAGCCCAAGCCCGCGCGGCGAAGCCGGTCCTTCGCGACCGCCACGGTCGCGCCAGTGACGTCGGGGACCGTAACCACCGGCTTCCCCGTAGAGACGTAGATCGTCACTGGACTGAATGCGAGCAGCGACTGTCCGGCCGGTGGATCTGTCCGTGTCACGTCGCCGGCCGGGATCGTGTCGCTCGACTCCCGTAGGACCCGCCCGGGTTTGAGACCCGCTTGGGCGATAGCCAGCCTTGCGTCCTTGAGGGGCAGTCGAATCACGGAGGGAACCTGCCGGTTGCCGGGGCCGGTCGAGACGGTCAGCGTGACCGTCCCGCCCTCGATGAGCTTCGTGCCGGGCTGTGGGCTCTGGCGGATCACGGTTCCGTTCTGCGCGATGCTCTGGACATCGATCGTGCCCACGGTGAACCCGTCGTTCTGTAGGACCGTACTGGCGGTCTGGACGTCCTTGTTGACGACTACCGGCACGACCTTCTTGACGGGTCGCGTCAGCAGGTATGCGGCCACCGCCCCACCCGCAGCGAGCAGTCCGAGCAGCAACAAGATCCACGGCCACCGACGCCTCCGCCGCCGCTCCTCTGGCTCGGGCGGCGGCGGTTCGCCGATCAGAACACCCGCGCCGTTCCCGTCGCCCGGAGGCGGTGTCACGGGCGGCGGCACCAGCGGCGTTCCCCCCCCCGCCGCCACCGGTCCTCCGAAACCCACGGCCGCGAGCGCCGCCATCGATGCGGTGTGCTGACCGCGCGCCCCCGAGACGATCACGGCCTTCGCCTGCTCGAGGGCGAGGATCAGCTGGTCTGCATCCTGTGGGCGGTCGCCGGGGTTCTTGTTGAGCGCCCACATCACGACGTGCTCGAGCTCCGGTGGGATGCCAGGGTTCAGATGGAGCAGGGGGGCCGGCGCCTCGGAGACGTGCTTGAGCGCGATCGTGACCGGCGACTCGCCGTCGAATGGCACCTTCCCGGTCAGCAGCTCGTAGAGGACGACGCCGACCGCGTACAGGTCGGAGGAGGCGTTGACCGGGTGGCCCTGCGCCTGCTCGGGTGACAGGTACTGGGCGGTGCCCATGATCGAGCCGGTTTCGGTCATGTCCGATGCGCCGGCCCGGGCGATCCCGAAGTCCGTGACCTTGGCATGGTCGGAGTCGTCGACGATCACGTTGTGCGGCTTCAGGTCGCGGTGGATGATCCCGCGCCGGTGTGCGAACCGGGCCGCTTTCAGGATCTGGATCACGATGTCGATCGCCCGCACAGGATCGATCGGAGCCTCCTGGCGGATCAGCTGCTTGAGCGAGCGTCCGGGCAGGTACTCCATCGCGATGAAGTAGGTCTCGTCGTACGCGCCCCGGTCGTACACGCTGACGACGTTGGGATGCTGGAGCCCCGCCGCCGCCTGCGCTTCGCGGCGAAAACGCTCCACGAAGTCGGGGTCGGCGGAGAAGCGCCGGTGCAGCAGCTTGAGCGCGACGTTGCGGCCGAGCTGCTGGTCCTCGGCCAGGTAGACGTCGGCCATGCCACCGCTCCCGAGCCGCGAGGCGATCTTGTAGCGACCGTCGACGATTGCTCCGATGGCAGCGTCGCTCATGTCACTTGCCCTCCGCCAGGAGCGTCTGGATGATGTCGCGCGCGATCGGCGCCGCCACCTGGCCGCCGAATTGGCCCGGAGTCCGCGCGATCGTGACCGCCACCGCCACCTTCGGATTGCCGACCGGAGCGAAGCCGATGAACCACGGCTCGGTGAGATTCGAACCGGGGGTCCCGATCGTCGCCGTTCCCGTTTTGCCCGCCACGCTGATCCCGCTGAGCTGCGCCGGGGTGCCGGTGCCCTCGTCGACCACCCGCTTCATCATCTGGGTGACCTCCTGGGCGGTGGCCGGGCTCATTACCTGGTTATAAACGCTCGGGCTGACCGTTTGCACCGTTCTGCCGTACTGATCCACCACTCGCGTCATCAGGTGCGGGGTCATGAGGTTGCCGCCATTGGCGACCGCGGCGGCCACCATCGCCATCTGGAGCGGGGTCACTCGAAGTCCCCCCTGCCCGATTCCGATCCGGCCGAGGTCCTCGTCCGGGCTGGCAGGCGGCTGCGCATGCCCGGTGAGGGTCGAATACGGCTGGCTTACGGCAATCTCTCCGGGGGGATAGTCGAGCGGCGGCCGGGAGTAGAAGCCGAACCGCTGCATGTACTTGGCCATCGTGTCCGGACCGACTGCGAGCGCGACCTGTGCCCACACGGTGTTGACCGAGTACGTAAGCGCCGTCGTCAGGTCGATGTTCCCAAAGGTCTGGTTGTTGTCGTTCGTCAGCGGTATGCCCGAGATCATCTTCGGCGAGCTCCCGTTCACGAGCGAGCTCGGCTTGAACTTCCCGCTGTCGATCGCGGCAACAGCGGTGACGACCTTGAACGTCGATCCTGGGGGCCAGCCCGCCTGGGTCGAGTTGTTGAACTGGCTGCACGCCGGCTGGATGCACGGAGCAGCGATGTTGTTGTCGTCGTAGCTGGGATTCGCGTACATCGCGAGAATCGCGCCTGTCCGCGGATCGAGCGCGACGACCGAGCCGGCCCGCCCCGCAAGGTCCCGGATTGCGACCTGCTGCGCCCTCGTATCGAGCGACGTGTACACGTCGTTGCCGAGCAGCTGGTTTCCGCCGAGCGGGCCGAACACGGAGCCGAGGCCGGTGGGAGCTCCCCCCAGCTCATGCCGGTAGTGGCTCTCCAGGCCCGCATATCGACCCGTGAGGACGATCGCGTACCCGACCGCCTGCGAGAACTGGGAGCCGGTCGGATAGAAGCGAGTCCAGGTACCTCCCTTCGCCGGGAGCGAGCGGGCCAGGACCGTGCCGTCAGCGGCCAGGACCCGCCCGCGCTTGACGAGCAGCTGGTGGGCGAGGTTGAGCTTGTTCAGACCGTTGTCTTGCAGCGCAGTGGCCTCGAACACCGTCCACCGCGAGGTCCAGACGACCAGGAGCGCGAACAGGACAACGAACAGCCCGAACAGGCGATAGATCGGCGCCGTCATTGCGCGGGCCTCCGAGCACGGTCGGAGGTCAACAGCAGCAGCGCCAGCAGCACGAAGTTGGCCACGAGCGACGATCCGCCGTATGAGATGAAGGGCAGAGTCACTCCGGTCAGGGGGATCACGCGCGTGACGCCTCCGACGATCACGAACACCTGGAGGGCGAACATCGCGCTCAGCCCGGATGCGAGCAGCGTCGAGAACGAGTCGCGCGCCATCACCGCGGTCTTGAAGCCACGCGCCACGAACATCAGATATGTGATCAGGACCGCCGCAGCGCCGAACAGGCCGAGCTCATCGGTGATGATCGCGTAGATCATGTCCGTTCCAGGATTTGGGATCAGACAACACTTGGCGCCGGGAAAGACGAGCGTGGACTGGCCGAAGCCCTGCCCGAACAGACCGCCGGCGGCCTGGGCGAAGATCCCGTTGGCGATCTGATAGCTGCCGAGCGGGGAGGCGTAGAGCCTCGGGTCGAACGGGTGAAGCCAGTCCTCGACCCGCGCGTGGATGTGGGAGATGTGGGTCCCCAGATACCACGCGCCCAGGGCAAACGCGACCATTCCGACGACCACGAACGAGATGCGGCTGGTCGCGACGTACAGGACCGCGAGCAGGCCGCCGTAGAACATCAGCGAGGAGCCCACATCGTGCAGGAGGATCAGGATCAGCATCGCGACCCCCCAGATCATCACCACCGGCCCGAAGTGCTTGATCGGCGGGATCGTCACGCCAAGGAACCGTCGCGCTCCCACCACCAGCACCTGCCGCGTGTCGCTCAGGTAGCTCGCGAGGAAGATGACCAAGCCGATCTTCGCGAACTCGGCCGGCTGGAACACGAACAGCCCGGGGATCCGGATTCCGAGGTACGCGCCGTTCGCGGAGTAGCCGATCCCCGGAAAGCGCGGTAGCACCATCAGCCCCAGAGAGACCAACACGATCGTGTACCGGTAGCGCTCGAGCCTGCGGTAGTCGCGGAACAGGATGATCGTCGCGGCGAACAGGATCAGGCCGAGGACGAACCACTGGGCCTGCTGGCGCGCCAGCGTGGAGTCGATCCGGTAGACCATCACGAGGCCGAAGCTTGCGAGCAGCGCGACCAGCGGGAACATGTACGGGTCGGCCCGGGGCAGCGTCATTCGGATCAAGATGTGGCCCGCTACGCACAGCCCGAGGAAGATCGCTCCGTACGTCAGGGAGACGTTCGAGAGCACGTTCGAGCGCTGGATGAAGACCCCGGCGAAGCCGGCTGTCACCAGCAGCGACGCCGGGATCAGCCCGACCAGCTCGCGATTGCGTGCGCTCATCCCGCCGACCCGAGTCTCAACGTGTACTTCAACCTCATCCGTGCAGCTGCCCGAGCTCGATCGTGCGAACGAGGTTCTGCGCGTCCGATTGCGAGCGAAGCTGATTGTTGAACAGGGTGGCGCGCCTGTCGGCGGGAACGAGCGAGGCCGGATAGCCCGACACGAAGAAGGTCTCGTACAGATGGATCCCGCCCGGAAGGTCGTACGGAAGCCCCCGGTAGATCGTGACGATCCCCTGCGAGTTCGTGCCGACGAAGTACAGCTGGCGGGTCGCGAGGTACCCGCCGCCCCCCACGAGGAAGAGGACAACCGCGAGCGCGATCAGCGCCGCGAGCGACTTGGCGAAGCGGCGGCGTTTGCGGACGGGAGCCGAGGCCGCCCCGGGGTGCTCACGTCTGAGAGTGGGGCGCGAGGGCGCTGGGCGTTGCGCGACGGCAACCGTTGCCGGCTCGGGCTCCGGCGACGCAGATTCGGTCCCGTGTTCGTGCGCTGCGGCCGGTGAGGAGGTCACGAGCGTGTCCTGCTCGCTGGTGCCGTCGCCGGCGGCGACCTCCTCCAGCCGAAGCAGGACGACCGTGATGTTGTCGCGCCCTCCGGCGCGGTTTGCCTCGTCGATCAGCGTCTGAGCGATTTGATCAACCGGCCCATCTTCGGCCAGGATCTCGGCGACGCGCTCCTCCGTCACCATCGTCGTCAGACCGTCGCTGCACAGCAGGAGCAGGTCGCCCGGCTCGACGTCGACCGTCGAAGTATCGACCTCGACCTCAGGCTCGGGCCCGAGCGCCCTGGTGATGATCGACCGCTGCGGGTGCTCCGCGGCCTCCTCCTCGGTCAGCTTGCCCTGCTTGACGAGCTCCTCGACGAGCGAGTGGTCCTGGGTGAGCCGGGTCAGCGATCCCTTGCGGAACAGATACGCCCGGCTATCGCCAACGTGGGCGAGCGCGAGGCGGGCGTCATCGAGATAGGCCGCGGTGAGCGTGGTGCCCATCCCGGCGCGGTCGCGAGCCTCGAGGGAGTGCTCATAGATCTGGCGGTTGGCCTCGCGTACCCGGTCAGCGAGACGCGACTCCGGCGTCCCGGCTTCAGGGAGGCCACGCTCGAAGGCCTCGATCGCAATGCGGGAGGCGACCTCACCCGCCTGCGCTCCACCCATCCCGTCGGCGACCACGAACACGGGAGCGCGGACGAAGGCGCTGTCCTCGTTGTCTCGCCGCTGCCGGCCCGGATCGGTCCGGCAGCTCGTCTCAGCTGCCCGCAGCATCGTTGTCAGCGACTCGCTCCGGTCATTGCAGGAAGGAGAATTCCGAGTCGCCAATTCGGATGCGGTCTCCGGGATGCAGCGGCTGCGGCCCGTTCAGCGGCTCATCGTTCAGGTAGGTCCCGTTGGTGGAGCCGAGATCCTCGATCACGAACACTGGGCCTTCGCGGAAGATCCGAGCATGTTGCGACGAGGCGAAAGGGTCATCCAGCTTGATCTCGACGTCTCCGCGCCCGAGCATGGCACCGTTGCCGAGCTCATACGCCATTCCCGGCTCGTGACCCGGCGCGTGCTCGACCAAGAGCCTTGGATCGAGGCCGTCGAGCTCGGCGTCACCGAACCCCGACTCCGCGGAGTACATGCCGGTCGCGTCCGGGGATGGGGCGCGATCGGATTGCACGACACCGCTGCCCCGCCTCAGATCCCGTAGCGCGCTCCAAGCGACCCACATCAGGAACAGATACAGCACGATCAGGAATCCGAACTTCAGGCCGACCGACACTGGTTGGAGCGTCATCTGGTCGCTACTCCAGCTCGAACCGGATCGCCGAGGTGCCAAGCTCGATCTCGTCTCCGGGCCGCAGCACCTCCGCGCCTTCTATCTGGTGACCGTTCAAGCTCGAGCCGTTGGTGGAGCCGAGATCCTTGAGGATCCACGAGCCGCCTCGTGGGCGGACCTCGGCGTGCTCGCGCGAGATGTTGGGGTCATCGATCACGATGTCGCATTGCCTGCTGCGACCGATCGTCGCGCCCGCGGGGCCGACCACCATCCGACGGCCGTCGACCACGAGCAGGACGGTCTCGGTCCGAGCGCGGGCCCGCTGCTCGAGCGGCTCTGCAAGGCGTCCCGCGGTGCTGTAGATCATCGTTCGCCCAGCCCCGCCAAGCTCCGGTTCGGGTTCCGCGTGGGGCTCCGATTCCTCGGGCGGCTGCACCACTCGTGTCTGGATCCCGAACTCTCCGAGCCCGAGCCGGTCGTCGGTCTCGAACTCGATGACGGGTCGCGAGAGCAGCGCAAGCCGCTCCCTCCGGGCATGTTCGAGCAGGTAACCCGCCAGCTCCGCCGTGAGCGCACTCTCATAGCCGGCGAAACGCTCGCGGTCGCGGGGCGAGAGGTAGACGCGGTACTCGTTGGGGACGTAGGTCCTCGACACCGAGATCGACTTGTGCTCCTCCATCTCGCGGGCGAGCTTGCGGGCGATCTCGACGGGCCGCACCTCGGAGCGAAAGGCGCGACTGAACGTGCCCTCGACAAGCCCGGCAATCTTGCTCTCGATCGATCGAAGAACGCTCATGTGATGAGGTGCTCGGCGCCCGCGTCATGCGGGTTTCAGGGCAGATTCATGCTACGGGACCCGTGTCCGGGCGGCGAGCGATACGCCAGCCCGACACGGCCCGCAGCGCGACTGCGATGGCGGCGCTTGCGAGCATGCCGATCACGACCTCGTGGGTCGAGATCAGGCTTCCAGCGCCGCGGACCGGGCCGAGGACGCTGACCACGGCAACGCCAAGAAGCCCGCACCAGATCAGCGCAAGTGCCGCGTCCAACGCGACCGAGCGCCTGCTTCGCATCACCGGGAGCAGAGCCGCGGCACAACCCCACACCGCGGCGCCCAGGAGCAACCTTGGGGTTGCTGGTCCCGCGAGCACGTAGTGCAGCGTCTCGGATAGCGACGAGCTCCACACCGTGCGCGGCGGAGTGCCCGGCGGTATCCCGACGTACAGGCCACTCCCGCGCAGTTCACCCGCCACGACGAGCCAGATCCAGCCGACGATCCCGAGCGCTGCCCGGCGCCACGCACTGCCGGCGCGCGCCGCGACCGCCGGCCACCCCCCGGCAATCCCAGCGACGCCCAGGAGCAGGGCACCCGCGGCCAGGGGCCAGCTGGTTCCGCGAGCCGGCAGAAGCGCGAGCGGGATGAGTCCCGCGAGGAGCAAAAGGAGTGCGTAGCCCGACAGTCCCGCGATCGTGAGCAGCGTGGCGCTCGCCGCCACCAGCAGCAGCCACCCAAGCCGTGGCGCAAGCGCGACAAGCATGCCCGCCACCAGCGCCACCAGCGCGGGCGGTGCCGGCGTCGGCTGAAGGACCGCGGCCGAGAGCCACGCCGCGGTCGCGGCGGCAGCGACTCCGGCGACCGCCCTGGCAGGCCATGGCGGCCCTGGTCGGCGTACGCGTTCGAGCTCTACTGGTGCGGCACGCTTGGGCTGTTCCCGGGCGGCTTGCTCAGGCTCCATCCGGGCGGCGCGCTCCCACTCCTGCGTGCCTTGCGGCTCGAGACCGTCCGCCGACCAACCCGGCACGAAACCGCCTGCCACGCCGGAGGAGGAGACGCCGGCCGGCCGAACGCCGACCGGCCGTGCACCGACCGCCATCTGTGGAAGCGCTAACAAGAGGGCTTGCCGCAGTTCATCGATGGTGCCCCGCTCGCGCGGGCGCGGGCGGAGCGCGAGGTCGATGCCCTGTCCAAGCTCTCTGGGCAGGTCGCGGCGCTGCCTCCGAAGAGGCGGCAAATGAGCCCCGAGCCGCCTGGCGCGCTGCGCCGCGGTTCCGCTGCCGACCGGATTGACGCCGGACAGAGCCTCGTACATGACAAGCGCGAGCGAGAAGACGTCAGCCGCGGCGCCCACGGGCAGGCCCTCCGCCTGCTCCGGCGCCATGTAGGCAAGTGTTCCGAGCACATCGCCGGTCCGGGTGAGCGCGTTGCCCCCGATGACCCGGGCGACGCCGAAGTCCGTCAGCTTCGCCGCGTGCGCCGGGGTCACGGGCATCTCTGGAACGAGGACGTTCGAGGGCTTGACGTCGCGGTGCACGACCCCGTTGCCATGGGCGTGGGCGAGGGCGTCGCACAGACCGATTCCAAGCGTGACGATCTGGTGGTCCGACAGCCGCCTGGCTTCGAGCAGTCGCGCGAGGGTCTCCCCCCGCACGAGCTCGGTGATCAGGTAAGCGCCTTCCTCGTCGATCGCGGCTTCGTACAACGTCACGATCCCCGGATGGGCAAGCCGCGCTGCAGCCCGCGCCTCCCGCTCGAAGCGGCCGCCGATGATCCGCTCCGGCGGCAGGATCTTCAACGCAACCGAGCGTTCGAGGCGTTCATCACGAGCTTCCCAGACGGTCGCGAAAGCACCCGCTCCCAGCCGCTGGAGAAGGCGATAGCGGCCCAGGACCAGCCCAGCCGACGCCAGCCGAGCCGCGCGGGTAGGCACCGTGGCTTCCGTTCGCGGCCCGATCGTGCGCATTGAAGCGCTTTTCCACGCGGCCGTCACGGTCCCTTTCGCGGCCCTCGCATGGTGCCCCTCGCCCACTTCCAACCGTGCGTCCGGTCATACTGGTCTTCTTTCCAGTTCGGCTTAGGAGCGAGCTCTGTCGTTCTTCGACGAGGCGGACGAGCCTCCCCCACCGCCGCGCACAACGCAGCGCCGGCGTCGACCGGTCGGAGGCGGTCGCCAGCCCCCGAGCGACCGGCAGACGATCCGGATCAGGCAGGGCGTCGGGCTCGTGAGCCTGATCGTGCTGGTGATCCTCGCGCTGCTCGGCATCCGCAGCTGTCAGATCAGCCAGCGAAACAGCGCGCTCATGTCGTATGCGAACAACGTCACATCGTTGATCCAGGGCTCCTCCGGAATCTCGCAGAACTTCTTCGATGTGCTTACAGGAGCGAAGGCGTCGAGCAGCTCTACCGGTGCGTCGAGCGTTCAGTCAGCGCTCAACCAGGCCCGCGACCGCGCCGCGCAGCAGCTGAGTACGGCTCAGGGACTCGACGTCCCCGGGGAGGTGAGCAGTGCGCAGCATGACCTTCTGCTGGCGCTGCGGATGCGTGCTGACGGGATCGGCAACGTTGCCAGCAGCATCCAGCAAGCTCTGACCGGCGACCGCGTCGCGATCAACGCGATCGCGGCCGAGATGGCGCGGCTGTACGCCTCCGACGCCATCTACAAGGATTACGCCGCGCCGGAGATTGCAAGCGCCCTGCATGGCGCGGGCATCGCGGTGGGCGGATCGAACGGCGTCCAGATCGCGCAGCAGCAGTTCGTGCCGGACGTCCGATGGCTCGATCCGACGTTCGTCGCCCAACAGCTTCAGGTGGGCTACGGCTCCTCCGGCGGCAAGGTCGCCCCTGGAACGCACGGGCACGCGCTGAGCTCGGTGAGCGTCGGAGGTGCCACGCTCCAGACCGGCGTGACCAGCACGATCACCGCGGGACAAGCACCAACGTTCACGCTCAACTTCACGAACACCGGTCAGAACAGCGAGAGCAACGTCGTCTGCAAGGTGTCGGCTGTCTCCACCAACGGAACGACGGTGAGCGGCCAGACGACGCTCCCACACACCTCGGCGGGACAGTCATACAGCTGCCAGGTGACGCTCGCCTCCGCCCCGCCGACAGGAAGCGCGCAGATCACGGCAACGATCGAGCCGGTCCCCGCCGAGAAGAACACCCAAAACAACACGCAGACTTTCCAGGTCATCTTCAGGTGAGCCGGCGATCGCGCGTGCGCTTCGCGCCGATCGCCTACACCTCGCGCGCCTTCGCGCTCCGCCGTCGGTGCCTATCCTGTCGCGGGTGCACGATCTGACGAGCACCGCGGGGATCGTCGCGATCGCGGCTGGGGCGGTGGCGGTGGTAGCGGTTCTGTCGTCTCTCGGCCTGTGGCTGAAGCTGCGCCGGGTGCGCAGCGACCAGCGCGTCGTACTGGGTGACCGAGACGACGATCTCGTCGCCCACGCCGCCCGCATGCAGCAGCAGTTCGAGGCGCTCTCGTCCTACGTCGAGGACGCTGCGACGCGCCTCAACTCTCGAGTCCAGGCGGCCGAGACGCGCCTCGACGGCGCCGTCGCTCACGTCGCGCTCGTCCGATACGACGCCTATGGAGAGATGTCGGGCCGCCAGTCGACCTCGATCGCGTTCCTCGACGCCAATCGGTCGGGAGTCGTACTGTCCTCGATCCACCATCGCGATACAGCGCGCCTGTACGCGAAACAGGTCAGAGAGGGAGCGTCCGAGATCGAGCTCTCACCGGAGGAAGACGAAGCGATCCAGCTCGCTCTCCGAGACGACAGCGGACGCTCCACCCCGCCGCATACGGGCGCGTAGCCGCGCGACGGCAGTGACGAGATTGCGCGTCGGCTACTTCGGGCCAGAAGGGACCTTCACCCACGAGGCGCTGATCGACTCGACAGCGGACCTCGGGCTCGACCATGTGCCCTACCCAACGATCTACGACGCGGTCATGGCGGTACAGCGGGGCGAGGTTGACCGCGCGCTGGTACCGATCGAAAACTCGCTCGAGGGATCGGTGAACGCGACCCTCGACACCCTTGCGATCGAGACTCACGACGTCGCCATCGTCGGGGAGCTGGTCCACCCGATCCGCCACTGTCTGATCGCGCGTGCGCGGCTCGCGCTATCGGAGATCGAGACGGTCGTCTCGCACCCTCAGGCAAACGCCCAATGCGCGAGATTCATCCGTACGCACTTGCCTAACGCCCGCGTGCTCGCGGGTGCCTCGACCGCCGAAGCGGTGCGGATCGTCGCTGAGCACGATGGCCCGTGGGCCGCCCTCGGAACGCGGCTGGCCGCCGAGCGCCATGGGTGTCGGATCTTGCGGGCGGGCGTCGAGGACGGCGATGTCAACGAGACCCGGTTCGTGTGGCTCGCAAGGTCGGGGGCACCTCCACTCGAGATGGCCCCCGACCGGCATCCGATTCCACGCGGATGGAAGACTGCGATTGTGTTCTGGGGGGAGGGCTCCGAGACGCCGGGGTGGCTGGTGAGATGCCTCGCGGAGCTTGCCGACAGGCACGTCAACCTGACGCGAATCGAGTCCCGACCGCTGAAGCAGGCCCTCGGCCGATACATGTTCTTCGTGGACCTCGAGGGGAGGGACAGCGATCGGCCGGTCGTCGAGGCGCTGGAGGCACTCCGAGCGCGAGTCGCGGTCCTGCGCGTTCTGGGCTCGTTTCCGGTCGGTTAAACCCCGCGGGTGCCAGCACCATCGCTCGCTAAACTGCGGCCGCAAATGGCCTTCTCAGTACCAGCGCCAGCGCGGTCCGCGTCGCTTCCCGAGCACCAGCGACGCGGACCTACTGTTGGCCGGGTGCTGGTGCTGAACGCGACGTACGAGCCGATCAACGTGTGCACGGTTCGGCGCGCGGTTGTCCTTCTGCTCAAGGAGAAGGCCGAGATCCTCGAGCACGCGAGCTGGGAACTGCATTCCGCCTCGCTCACGGTGGCGCGGCCGGTGGTGATCCGGCTCGTCACCTACGTCCGCATCCCGCGCGATACCCATCGGCGCAAGATCACGCGGCGCGCGGTGTTCGCTCGCGACGACTGGACCTGCCAGTACTGCGGCGCTCGCTCGAATCTGACCGTTGACCACGTCGTCCCTCGATCCAAGGGCGGGATGTCGAGCTGGGAGAACATCGTGGCCTCCTGTGCGCCTTGCAACAGGCGCAAGGGAGATGCCCTGCCGCGCCAGGTCGGGATGCGGTTGCTGCGGGAGCCGCGCAAGCCGAAGGCGACCGTCTTCATCCAGGTGGCGAGCCCCACGATTCCGACGGCCTGGCAGCAGTATCTCGTGGTTTAGGGGCGGCGCCTCCCACTCCTCCGCGCCCGGCGGTTCCGTGCCGGGTCGGTTGGCGATCGGTCCTGAGCCGCAAGGCGCGCAGGCGTGGGAGCGCACTGCCCCCTCATGACCTTGGCATGCGGCCGGCCTGAACATGCGGAGGGCGCCGTCGACCAACGGCGCCCTCCGTGTACTCCTATGCTGCCCTGGACCAGAGTGGGCTTCGGTGCCGGTGGGACTACTCCCGGCGCCCACCGCCGGCGGTGTCTCGGGTGGGACTCCGCTAAGCGGGGCCAGCCTCCGACCTAGCGGCCGAACACCTCCAGGGTCCCGCAAGAACTTTCAGACAGACGGACCACCTCCTTTCTCTGGTGACGCTCAGATTAGCGAACGCGTTGGCGGTAGCACTCCTCCGGGGCGTGCCCCGCTTCGACTCGCCAGTCGTATCGATCCAGCATGCGGCCACGGACATAAGCTCCGACCCGTCTCGTGCATGCCTGCGATCGCTGCGCCGCGGCCATGGGTCCAGCTCACCGTGGTTCTCGCTGACTATCCGCCAAGCGCGGTGCTGTAGCTCCAGTGCCGCCCGCCGTCGCGACCCCTGGCGACTGAGACCCAGGCGCCGACGAGCAGAGCTCAGCGGTGCTGGCACGCTGGCTTGATCGCCGCCGAGGTCTCGGGCCCCGGGCCCCGAGGCGGCAGGCGGCGGCGGACATCCCCTCCCCGCGCGCCTTGTGGCTCAAGCGCGCCGCCGACGACTCCGGTTCGAAACAACCCGGCGCGCAGGGAGGGGGATCCGCCGCCCAGCCCCTACTCAGCCACCGGTGCAGCCGTCTGAGCCTCTGATTCGATGACGAGGGCGACTGCGCTGACCTGGTCGTCGTCGCGGATGTTCATCACGCGGACGCCCTGTGAGGCGCGGCCGTAGCGGTTGATCCCGCGGACCGAGGTGCGCTGGACCTTGCCGTTCTGCGAGATGAACACAAGCTCCTGGTGTTCGCGCACCACAAGTGCGCCGGCGAGGCTCCCCTTGTTCTCGGTCAGGGTGATCGTCTTCACGCCCATGGTGCCGCGGCCCTTGACTGGGTAGTCGGAGATCGATGTGCGCTTGCCGTAGCCGTTCTCGGTGACCACGAGCAGCTCTTGGTCGTCCCTTGCGACGTCCATGGCCAGGACCGCATTGCCCTTCTGAGAGACGTTCATGCCACGAACGCCGCTCGTGTCACGGCCCATCGGCCGAACCTTGCTCTCGCTGAAGCGTGCGGCCTGGCCAGAGCGCGAGACCATGATGATGTCGTCGTGCCCGCCGGTGCGCCGGACCGCGATCAGCTCGTCGTCCTCGCGAATGTTGATTGCGATGATTCCGTCCGCGCGGATGGGCGTGTTGTACGCGCCGAACTCGGTCTTCTTGACCATGCCTTTGCGAGTCGCGAACACCAGGTACTTGCCCTCGGTGAAGTCCCGGGTCGAGAGCACTGACTGCACCCGCTCACCCTCGCGGAGCGGCAGCAGATTCACCAGCGCCCGCCCCTTGGCCGTCCGCGACGCCTCCGGCAGCTCGTACACCTTCAGCCGGTAGATCTTTCCGCGGTTCGTGAAGAACAGCAGGTAGTCGTGCGTGGAGGACACGAAGAGGTGCTCGATGTAATCCTCGTCCTTCATGTCCATCCCGGTAACGCCGACCCCGCCCCTTCGTTGCTGCCTGTAGGTCGACAATGGCAATGACTTGATGTAACCGGAGTTCGTGATCGCGATCACCATCTGCTGGTCCGCGATCAGGTCCTCGATGTCTATTTCGCCTTCCGCGTATGTGATCTCGGTCCGTCGCTCGTCTCCGTACGTGTCCGCGATCTCGCGCAGCTCCTCCTTGATCAGCGCGTAGATCCTGCTCTCGTCGCCGAGGATCGCGCGGAGCTCGGCGATTCGCTCGATCAGGTCGGCGTGCTCGCGCTTGATCTTGTCCGCCTCCAGTGCCGTCAGGCGGCTAAGTGTCAGCTGGAGGATCGCCTGAGCCTGGATCACGGTCAGGTCGAATCGCTCGACAAGACCGGCGCGGGCAGTCTCGGGGTCGCGCGAGCCCCGGATCAGTGCGATCACCTCGTCGAGCTGCTCGAGCGCCTTCAGCTGACCTTCGAGGACGTGCGCTCGATCTTCGTCACGGCGCAGCTCGAACTTCGTCCGGCGGATCACAACCTCGCGCTGATGGTCGGCGTAGTGACCGATCGCCTCGCGGAGTGACAGGGTTCGCGGTACCCCATCGACGAGCGCGACCATGTTCACGCCGAAGGTCGTCTGCATCGGCGTGTGCTTGTAGAGCTTGTTGAGCACAACCTTCGGAATCGAGCCGCGCTTCAGCTCGATGACCAGCCGCATGCCCTTGTCGCTCGAGTAGTCCTCGATGTCGGTCACCTCGGACAAGCGCTTGTCGTGGACGAGCTCGGCGATCTTCTGAATCAGTCCGCCCTCGCCGCCCTTCTTCACCTGGTAGGGCAGCTCGGTGACGACGATCGCCTCCTTGCCTTGGCTGAGTGGCTCGATATGGGCGCGTGCCTGCACCCGGACTCGGCCACGACCAGTGGCGTACGCGTCGCGGATCCCAGCGCTGCCGAGAATGATTCCGCCGGTGGGGAAGTCCGGGCCCCTGAAGTAGCGCGTGAGGCCCTCGACGTCGATCGTCGGATCGTCGAGGTAGGCGATCACGGCATCGATCGTCTCGCGAAGGTTGTGCGGCGGGATGTTTGTCGCCATCCCCACCGCAATGCCCGAGCCACCATTGACCAGGAGGTTCGGGAACCGTGACGGAAGCGGCAGCGGCTCCTGGTTCTTGCCGTCGTAGTTGGGGATGAAGTCGACCGTGTCCGAATCTAGGTCGCGCAGCATCTCGCCGGCGATGCGCGACAGACGGGCCTCGGTATATCTCATGGCAGCTGGTGGATCGTCATCGATCGACCCGAAGTTCCCCTGGCCATCCACGAGCGGATAGCGCATCGAGAAGTCCTGGGCGAGACGCACGAGCGTGTCGTAGATGGCGGCGTCGCCGTGGGGGTGGTACTTGCCCATCACCTCGCCGACGATCCTCGAGCATTTCGCCCGGGAGCTCCCATACCTGAGCCCGAGCTCCCTCATTCCGTAGAGGACGCGACGATGTACCGGCTTGAGGCCGTCGCGGACGTCGGGCAGCGCGCGACCGACGATGACGGACATCGCGTAGTCGAGATACGCAGAGCGCATCTCCTCCTCGAGGCCGCGCGGCTCGATGTTGCCGCCGCTCAGCGTGTCGATCGTCGCCATCGTCTTACACGTCCAGGTTCGCGACGAGTCGGGCGTTCTCTTCGATGAACTCGCGTCGCGGCTCGACCTGGTCGCCCATCAGCATCGAGAAGACCTTGTCGGCCTGTGCCGCGTCTTCCACGGTTACGCGGACGAGGGTGCGCCGCTCCGGATCCATGGTGGTGTCTCGCAGCTGCGCAGGGTCCATCTCGCCGAGGCCCTTGAACCGGTTGATCTCGACACCTCGGCGCGCCAGGTTCAGGACCTCCTCGCGCAACCCGCCAAAGGTGAGCGCCCGGGCGCTGTGCTCGCCGAGCTTGATCGAGAAGGGCGGGGTTCCGGCGTGCGCCACCATCTGCTCGTGGACGCGCAGGAGCGAGCGGTACTCGGGCGCGTCCAGGAGCGCCCGTCGCAGGTGGTGCGTGCGGGCCAGGCCCGAGGTCGTCTCGATCGCCCGGACGACGATCTCGCCGTCGGTCTGCGAGAGCACCTCGGTCGCGAACGGTTGTCCGTTCTCGGACGGCCGGCGCATCAGCCGCATCAGCGACTCGGGATCGTCGACCTGCTCGTCGAGGATCCCGGACTCCTCGATGAACGTCACCGGCTCGTAGCCGTACGCCGCGCGCAATGCCGAGACCCACCCCTCGTACTGCTTGAGCAGGCGTCCGAAGCGCTGCCAGCGTGCTTCGGTGAGCGCGAACTGCCGGTTGTAGCGGTCGAAGATCTGGAAGCGCTCGAGCTTGCCGTCGAGCAGGATCTCCTCGAGCTCGGACTCGCGCTCGATGTAGCGCTCGGTCTTGCCCGCCTTGAGCTTGTACAGGGGAGGCTTGGCGATGTACACGTAGCCGGCATCGATCAGCGGCTGCATCTCGCGGAACAGCAGGGTCAGCACGAGCGTGCGGATGTGAGCTCCATCGACGTCCGCGTCGGTCATCACGATCACCCTGTGGTAGCGGGCATTGTCGAGATTGAACTCGTCGCGGACACCGGTACCGATCGCGGTGATCAAAGCCTGGATCTCCTGGTTCTGGAGGACCTTGTCGATCCGGCTCTTCTCGACGTTGAGGAT
>CATPBV010000065.1 GCA_955652345.1 uncultured Solirubrobacteraceae bacterium
GCCGACGTGATTGCCGACGTGTTCCTGACCGCATGGCGGCGGCTCGACGACGTTCCGCCCGGAGAGCAGACGCGTCTGTGGTTGTTCGGCGTGGCGCGCCGCGCGCTCGCCAACCACCACCGAGGCCAGCGGCGCAGATCGACGCTCGGCGATCGGCTGCGCGCCGATCTGGCACTGACTCACCCCACCCACGAACACACCGGCGAGCTCGCGCACGTCGCAGCCGCGTTCCGCAGCCTGTCGGACACCGATCGGGAGCTGATCGCGCTGGCGGGCTGGGAGGGCCTCGAGCCGCGAGAGATCGCAGTGGTCCTCGGCTGCTCGCGGAACGCCGCGCGCATCAGGCTTCACCGCGCCCGGCGAGCGTTCGCCGGCCAGCTCGAGCTCACCGAAACCCCGGGGCTACCGGCTCGTCCAGAAGTCGTCAAAGGAGAACTGACGTGAACCAGATCAGCCGAATCTGCCCAATCTCAGACGACGAGGCAGCCGCCGCGGTGAGCCGCGAGGCGCTCGACGACCTCGCGGACCGGATCATGGCGATTCCCGTCAGCAGCGCTCGGGGGCGCGCTCGCCGGGTCAGCCGGAGGCGATGGCTCCCTGCGTCCGCGCTCGCCGCCGCCCTCGCTGCTGGACTCCTGCTCATCAGCTCGGTTGGCAACCCCGGCGGCGGGCTCGGGCCGGGCAACGCCGCAGCGCTGTCGTTCACGAAGCGTGGCGGCTTCATCGAAGTCATCGTCCGAAACCCGGTGGCAGATCCCGCCCGCTACCGGGCTGAGTTTGCGGCGCACGACCTGAACGTGAGGCTGCATCTGGTCCCGGCGTCGCCGTCGCTTGTCGGCACGCTGGTGTTCTTCTCGTACTTGTCCCGCAACGGCAGCGGCAAAGAGATTCAGCCGATCACGGCTGTCGGCAGGTGCTCGACCGGCGGTGGAGGCCCAGTCTGTCCGGTCGGCGTCAGGATCCCGATCGGCTACCGTGGCTCAGCGGACATCACGTTTGGTCGCGCTGCTAGGTCCGGCGAGCTGTATGCGAGCACAACGAATGCGGACGCTCAGGGCGAGGCGATGCATGGCCTGCGATTCCGCGGACGCACGGTCGTAGCGGTGCTGGCGATGCTGAGAGCCCGCCACGTCACGGTTCCGCAGTACCGAGCCCAGAAGACGAACAGCAGCGATGTGGTTCCACCTGATCGAGTCCCGGGTTCATGGCACGTCTATGACGCGGTGCCGTGGGCGCCTGGGCAGGTACTCCTGTTCGTCGGCCCAGCCGCATCGCCATCCGCCGGCGCGCCATAGGCGCACTGCCCTACGCCCGCACGACCGTGCGATCGCGTTCGCGCTTGGCCTCATACAGGGCCGCGTCGACAAGCGCTGCCCCCACCCCACTAGTCCTCGCGGTCATCCTCGAGCAGTAGCGCCAGCGTCGGGCACACCTCCACCGCCCGCCGCGCAAGGTCCAGCAGCTCGGGTGGAATCGGCTCATCCTCGATGATCGGAAACCCCCAGTCATCGAGCCGGATCAGCTCGGGCAGCAGCTCGGCGCACAGGCCATGTGCCTTGCAGGCGATCGGGTTGACGCGCAGGCGGGCGCTCATAGCCGTCCTGCGCTGACGACGGCGGCGGGGCGATCGCGGCCGAGCGGCAGACCGGCCGAGCGAGCGGCACATCCACCGTCGCGGTGGCGTTCGACATCGTCCGCAAACACCGACAGCGTGCTCGCGACGAACCGGACTGCTCCATTCGGGTGGTGACATGCGCCGCGGCCCTCGATGTCCCCGACCCAGCGAAGCACCCGGGCCTCCTCTCCACGCGAGGCGACCCCCTCAGCCAGTGCCGCCACCGAGTCCGCGACCGCCCGCAACCCATGCAGACAGGGCCCACACTGCCCGGCAGACTCCGCGGCCAGGTAGTCGATCACCCGTGCACTCTCGTGCAGACCACAAGCGCTCTGTCCGAGCGCGATCAGCGCCCCGGACCCAAGCGAGCACCCGACCGTTCGAAGATCGTCGCGCGCGAGCCGCAGCCCGACCGCGCGTGAGGCGGCGACCCACGTGCCGAAGTAGCCGCCGACGAGCAGAGCTTGCAGGGGCTCGGAGGTGCCGCCCGCGGCGGCGAGCAGATCGCTGATCGGTGTCCCGAAGGCAAGCTCGTACACGCCGGGTGCCCTGACCGCCCCGGAGATCGTCACCAGTGCCGATCCGGGGTCGGCGGTCGTCCCTAGCTCGCGAAACCAATGCGCGCCGAAGCGCGCTATCAGCGCGACCTGCGCGAGCGTCTCCGGGTTCTGGATCAATGTCGGGCGACCCCGGTAGCCGCGTTCGTACGGCCGCGGGGGCACGAACGTGGGAAGCGCCACACCCGCGTTCAGGTAGTGAACGACCGCGCTCTCCTCGCCGGACACGTATCCCTGCGGACCACCGACCAGCTGGACCCCGACTGGATCCTGCGCCCGGTCCACGACCGCGCCCTCCAGCGCCCGCAGTGCGCCGCGCTCGTTCCCCCCCACCATCACGATCACCTCGGGCGCGCCGATCGCGCCGGCAGCAAGAACGGCCCCGTCCAGCACGAGGTGCGGCAGCTTCGAGAGAAGGAGACGATCCTTCCCGCTCGCGGGCTCCGTCTCGCTGCCATTGACGATCACCGCGCTGGGTCCTCCGCGCGAGCGCCGCTTCACCCCGCATGCGGCCACCGCCGCCATCTTGCGGGCCGTCGGAAAGTCGCCCCCGCCACGACCGCGTAGCCCGGCATGCGCGACCTCCTCGATCAGCACCTGGCCCGCCATCATCGGTAGCTCCCCATGAGTCCGCACATGCTCGGCGAGCGTCATCGGCTCGCCACCGGGGTCCAGGCCGGCAAGCAGCCGCGGAAGCAGCCGATCGCCGGCGCTCACCGCGCGCCTCCGCCCACGTTCGAACCCGACAGGGTGCCAGTCACAGCTCCGGTGTTCTGGTCGATATTGAGACTCGCCTGGAGGTTCAACACCGACCCCGACGCGTCCCTCACGCGTGCGACCAGCCGTTGACCGTTGAGCGTGACGACGCGTCCCTGGGCGACGGAGGTCAGACCCCCGGCGATCAGGTCGACCTGGCTGCCGGTCATCGACACCCCGCCCGCGGCGTCGGGCGCGCCCCCGAGCCGGATCCGCAGGAGCCCACGCGCGCCGCCCCCGACCCGCAGCGCCAGATTGACGATCGCGCCGCCCGCGACCTGCGTCTGCGTCATCGTGCCAATCAGCGAGGCGGTGAAAGGCGCTTTGAGAGTGTCCGGTCCGACCCGGGCGGGCACCACTGCCCGGGCCGAGACGATCCTTCGCGGCAGCAGCGAGGACGGCGTACCGGCCCGTCGCGCCCAGCCATGCTGAAGCGGTCCGAGAAACGTGAAGATCGCAAGCCCGACCGGGGTGAGGACGAGCAGGGCTGCGCCGGGCGCGCGGAACTCCCCCTGGGTGCGAGCCAGGCGAGCCCCGACCGCGATCAGCACTGCCGCGACGCACGCAACGGTCACCAACAGCATCCACCAGGCCTTGACATCCGACCCGGTTCCGAGGCCGTGCAACACCGCCACCGGCCAGCTCGCGTAGGCGAGCCAATGGACGGCGCGCCATGCGCGATAGCCGAGCCGGCGGCGAACGAGGCTCGTGATCACGAGTGCGAGCACGAGGTCGAACGCGAGCGCGCCGAGCCCCATCCACAACGGGCGGTACGTGGAGACCAGTGGGACCACGGCGTCGATCAACTTGATAGGCGCGAAGCTGTCGACCACGCTCGTGACGATGTGCACGGCGAGAACCGCGAGGACCAGCAGCGAGACGTCGCGATGAAGCGCATCGATCGTGAATCGCGGCCAGCGAGGCGCCGCCGTGAAGCGCATCGACCCGAGCACGCCGAGCACGACGCTTGCGGTCAGCAGCACCTGAGCCACGACACCGGTGCCGCGGGACAGGTACCAGTAGGCGCTCGGGCCCGCCGCAGCGAGCAGCGGGCTCATGACAGGTCGTCTCCGTCCGTCGGCCAGCCGGCAAGGTGCGCAGCGCTTCCGTCGACGCTCACCAGCCTGGCCGGGAGACCCAGCGACTCGAGCCATGACACGGCGCGCTCGCCACGGACGATCGCCGCCGTGCTCGCGATGTTCGCGTCCAGGCAGGTGGCGGCGGCGACCGTCACGGTGCGCCACGGACCGCGTGCCGAGCCGCCGGTCGCCGGGTTCACGAGATGGTGAGCTGAGCCGGATGACGTCGCCCACCGGCGAACCGTCGTGCTTGACGTGGCAAGACCACCGGAGCGCAGCGCGATCCACTGCCCCGCGGCTGTCGCGGGCGCCCGATGGTCGTCGGTCACGCGGACCCGCCAGCCGTCCTCCGGCGCGTCGCCCGCGATCGCGATGTCGCCACCAAGCGCGACCAGCACTCCGCAGCCGGTCAGGGCGCTCGCGTCCGCCGCCGCGAGGTCCGCCGCAAGCGCCTTCGCGGTCGCGCCGAGGTCAAGCGTCACGCCCCGCGCGACGCACACGGTGCCGGCATCGCGGTCAACTCGAACGGTCTGCCAACCCGGCACCGGGACAAGCGTTATCGGCGGTGCGGTCCGCGCTCCGACAGCCGCGAAGTCCCTGTCATACCCGAGCGCGATCAAGGCACCGCCGACCGTCGGATCGACGTCTCCGTCGGTCAATCGCGCAGCTCTGAGCGCTTCGCCGACGGCGTCGAGGAGTAGCGGGCTGGCGTGAACCGGCCGACCCGCAACGGTGTTGACGGCCGTCAGCTCGGAGTCGTCCCTGAAGCGAGAGCAGGCATGATCGATGCGCTCGACGACACGCTTGACCGCCGCCTCGGCGTCGGCGAGCGTTCGTCTACCGCCGTCCGCCACGCCCAGCGTGGCGGTGCTCCCGAGCGCCGGGAAGCTGACCCAACGATCTTCACCCGTCACGTGGATCCCCGGTCAGGAACCGCCCGACACGGCACCGCCGCCGGCGGCCGGGGCGGGGCCGGGAGCCGCAGCCTGCGGGGCCGCGACACCGGGGGCTTGTGCCGGCCCCTGGAGCCCAAGCTGTCCGGGACCCGCGGCAGGGGGCAGCTGAGGCGCCGCCCGCTGCGAGCTGTAGGCATGAGTGGCGGCTCCTGAGCGTCCTGGCGTCACGGCGGAGACAAGTGCGGCGATCCCGGCGGTCAGCGCGGCGGTCGCCGCGATCAGCCAGCGCCGGACGCGGCCCAGCCGGGCGAGCGCGGCGTCCCGCTGAAGCGCGGCCAGTCGTCGGGGGCTCGTTGCATCGCGTGAGTCAGGCATGCCGTCTCCGCATCGACAGACAACCAGGCCTCGCTAAGAGCAGTATGAGAATCGGCTCTCGATCGCGGCGAGGTTGCCCTGCTAGTCGCCGATTATGACC
>CATPBV010000066.1 GCA_955652345.1 uncultured Solirubrobacteraceae bacterium
CACCGCCTCGCCTCCATGGCCACCGGTTAGAGGCGGCACGTCGGGACGTGTAGTGATGCGAAAGCGCTGCAAAT
Organism: uncultured Solirubrobacteraceae bacterium; assembly: GCA_955652345.1. Classification (GTDB taxonomy): domain Bacteria; phylum Actinomycetota; class Thermoleophilia; order Solirubrobacterales; family Solirubrobacteraceae; genus Palsa-465. Next base: position 75 of record CATPBV010000066.1, read on the forward strand.
CGGTGAAAAGCCCGCCGGGGGACTCGAACCCCCAACCCCTTCATTACAAGTGAAGTGCTCTACCGGGTTGAGCTAGGCGGGCGTAGCCGCCTCAGTTTGGCATGGGATCCCGCCGCTGCCGGAGAGCGCAAGCGGCTCCTGTCCGCATCCCGCCCAGTCAGTTTCCGGCTACGACCCCAGCGGGACTGAGTGCTCGAGCGAGCCATGGCCGTTGCTCGAGTAGTCGGCTTCCGCGTCGAGTGGGGCGGGCTCGGCCTCTGCGTTAACCCTGCGCTCGAACTCGCCGAGCACCAGACCGAACAGCAGGTGACGGAGCGTCGACTGGGCGAAGGCGCGACGGTTGCCCGACAGCGCAGGCAGCTGATCGCGCGCCGGATGGAAGCGGTCGGTGATCGCCACAAGCGGCCACAGGAAGAGGTGCTCCGCCAGCGCAAGCACCGGGCCGCGGATGGCCGGAGGCAGGGGAACCGACGGGGCGACGTTGCTGTACACGGCGCCGAACAGCGCTCCGTTTGAGAGATGCACGGCGAGGCCCGCGGGGTAGGCCCCTTCGCCCGAGACGAGCGCCTTGCCGAGCAGCTCGACGTCGTCGTATCGGCATGCCAGCAACGCCTTGTCCAGCGGCTGCTCGAACGCCCAGACCGCGGCGGCGAAAGCGCCGCAGACGGCTCCCCGGAGGGTACGGGTGCGATCGATGCCGATGCTCAACCGGCGAGGAACTGTAACGGGCGGCGCGAGGACGGGTACGCATGGAGCGATGGATTACGAGGCCCTGCATAGGCGCGCGCGCGAGCACGGGGTCAATCCCGTGGTCTATTGGATCGTGCGTAGCCTGTTCCAGCCTTTCTTCCACGTGTATTTCCGCATGTCCCGCATCGGCCGCGAGTACATCCCCGCCGAGGGACCGGTGATCGTCGCCGCAAACCATCGGAGCTTCCTTGACCCGTTCGTGATCGCGACGATGGCACGTCGCCCGATGTACTACGTGGCCAAGAAGGAGCTGTTCGCCCACCGCTGGCAGGCTTGGCTGCTGAACGCGCTTGGCGCCTTCCCGGTGGACCGGGGTGCCGGTGACGAGGAGTCGGTCGTCACCTCGAAGGAGATCCTCGCCCGCGGAGACATCGTCCTCATCTTTCCGGAGGGGACGCGCACCCGTCCCGGCTCGCTGGGCAAGCCCAAGCGCGGCGTCGGGAGGCTCGCGCTCGAGACGGGCGCGCCGGTCGTCCCGCTTGCGGTGATCGGAACCGAGGACGTGCGCCGCGGCTGGCGCATCAGGCCGCGCAAGGTCCGCATCCGCGCGGGCCGCCCGCTTCGCTTTCCCGCCGTTGAGAGCGCTTCGCGGGCGCTGGCGGGCGCCGTCACGGAACGGATCTGGCCGTGCGTGATGCTTCAGTGGGAGTGGCTTGGCGGCATGCCACCGATCCGCCGCGCAGCGATCATCGGGGCCGGTACCTGGGGTACGAGCCTGGCGGTCTGCCTTGCGCAGGCCGGCTTCGAGGTGGAGCTTGGCTGCCGAACCGCCGAGCAAGCTCAGCTGGTTGCGCGCGAGCGCCACAACGATGCCTATCTCCCCGGCGTCGAGCTGCCGGACACCGTCCGGGTGATCCGCGCGTCAGAGCTCGCGCTCGGAGGGGACGACCTCGTCTGCCTTGCGGTCCCTGCTCGCTGCCTGCCTGCCGTCCTTGCCGCGCACGGCGAGCGGATCCCGCCGCGCGCGGGGGTGCTCGTCGTCTCCAAGGGTCTCGTCCCGCCGCTTGGCACGCTGCCCTCGGCATTCGCGTCCGAGCGCTGCGCCGCGCGCGCGGTCGCAGTGCTCGGCGGCCCGTCGCACGCCGCGGAAGTGCTCGAGAACGGCGCCTCGGTCGTGCTCGCGTCCGTCGATCGCGGCTTCTCCAAACAGCTGGGCGATGCGCTCCAGGCGGCGGGCCTCGACGTGGCGATCACCAGCGACGTGACCGGGGTCGAGCTCGCGGGATGCGCCAAGAATGCCGCCGCGCTAGCCGCCGCCGCGGCGTCGTTCGCCGGACCCAATGTCGCGGGCGCGGCTGCCGGCAAGGTGTTCGCCGAGGTGGACGCGCTCGCGCGCGCTCGCGGAGGGCGGCCGGAGACGTTTGCGGGACTCGCCGGTGCCGGCGATCTCGTCGCCACGGTGGTGTCCTCGGGGTCGCGCAACCGGCGCGCCGGCGAGCTCCTTGCGCAGGGGGTTTCCGCCGAGGAGATTGGCCGGGCGCTCGGACAGGCTGCCGAGGCGGTCGACTCGGTGCCGCTGCTGGCAAGCGCCGCGCGCGACGCCCATCTTCAGGCGCCGGCGCTCGAGGGTCTTGCCGCGCTCGTCGAAGGACGGATCGAGCCAGAGCGCTGGACCGCGACGGTCACCCGGCCGCCGAGATCGAAGCGTTCGCGCCCTATCCGCGCGGCGTGAGCCGGGGTACGCTCCGCATGCGGTGGACGACGCACCCAAGACCAAGGCCGAGCTCGACGCCACCTTCTCTGACCTGTACCGCGCGCATCTCCGCGACGTGTACTCCTACAGCTACTACCGCGTCGGCAACCACCACGACGCCGAGGACCTCACCGAGCAGACGTTCTTGCAGGCCTACCGGCACTTCGAGCGGGCGCTGCGGGAGTCAGACGGGCGGCCGCTGCGGCCGTGGCTCATCCGGATCGCGCACAACCTCGCCGCGAACTTCTACCGGGATCGCTCCCGCAAGCCCGAGGCGGCGATCGAGGATGCGGGGATGATCGCAGCGCCCCACACCACCGAGTCGCTGGTCGAGGGCAGGGAGGAGCTGAGGTCGATCCTCGAAGGCGTGAAGCGGCTCCCGGACGACCGCCGCGAGGCGCTGATCATGCGCTTCGCGCTGGGGATGGACAACCGCGAGATCGCACGGGCGCTCGGCCGCTCGGACGGCGCCACGAAGGTGCTCTTGCACCGCGCTGTGCGGCAGCTCGAGGGGATCGTGGCGGAGACCGCGGCGGATCCGGCGGGGAGCAAGTCATGAGCAGCGGGGCGGCGGACTTCGAGGCGCTTCTGCGAGAGGCACTCACGCCGGTCGATCCGCCCGCGGCCCTCGTCGCACGGCTGGAGCTGACGCTCGTCAACCTGACCGAGCTTGCCCAGGATGAGCTCGAGACGTGGGAGCTCTCGGCGATGCGCGATCCCCGCAACTGGGCTCGCCCCGCCGCCGCGGCCGTGGTCGGCGTTACCGCCGGGACCGCGCTCGTGACGATCCGCGTTCGCCGGCGCCACCGGACCCGCAAGCAGCAGTCGGCCAACCTTCGCGAGCTGGCCCAGCGCACGATGCAGGACATCGCCGACGAGGCTCGGCGCATCCTGCCCAGGCGCTAGACCGGACCCCGCCACAGCGCCACCGGCGCGACCCGGTGGACTCCGCGTGGCCCGGCGCCCGGGCATTGATAGCGTCCGACGGGATGGCCGTCTGCTACCGCCACCCATCCCGTGAGACGGGCGTCTCGTGCTCATCGTGCGGACGGCCGATCTGTCCGGACTGCATGACTCCGACCTCGGTTGGGATGCGCTGCCCGGAGTGCGCGCGCGAGCGGACGAAGGTAAAGACGATCCGCTCGATCCCGTCGACGCCCATCGTCACTCAGGCGCTGATTGCGATCAACGTGATCGCGTTCGTGGCCGAGACCGCCGCGGGCGCGCCGCTCGGAAGCGGCGGCGGCGGGACCATTTGGGACAAGGGCGTCCTGTTCGGTCCTTCGATCGTCCATCAGCACGAGTACTGGCGCCTCGTGACCGCCGGCTTCCTGCACGTGGGCCTGTTTCACATCTTCGTGAACATGATGTCGCTGTATTTCGTCGGCGCCGTGCTCGAGCCCGCAATCGGGCGGCTGAACTTCCTTGCGGTGTACTTCGCCTCGCTGCTGGCGGGCTCGTTCGGCGCGCTGCTGCTCCAGCCGGGCGCTCAGACGGCCGGTGCCTCTGGAGCGATCTTCGGGATCTTCGGCGCGCTGATCGTGGTCGCGAGAGATCGCGGGATCCCGATCTGGCAGAGCGGACTGGGAGTCGTGCTGATGATCAATCTGGTGTTTTCGGTGACGTTCGCGGGGATCTCGCTGGGCGGACACTTGGGCGGGCTTGCAGCTGGGCTGATCACCGGGGTGATCAGCCCAGCTGC
>CATPBV010000067.1 GCA_955652345.1 uncultured Solirubrobacteraceae bacterium
CGTCGGCTTCCCCGGTCCCGGCCACTTCATCGCCGAGCGCGAGCTCCCGATGAAGGTGGCGATGGGAATGCTGTCGCTGCTCGCGTTGATCGGCGGCATCCTCCAGGTGCCGGGCGTGGACCATGACATCGCCCGCTTCCTGAACCCCACGTTTGCCGACTCTCGAATCGCGACGCAGGAGCCCACGGCCGGCTCGTCTTGGGTGGGCCTGGTGATCGGCGCGGCGATCGCGGTCGTCGCGATCTCGCTCGCCTATCGAATCTGGGTTGCCCGGCCGGGTCTTTCGAGGACGCTTCAGGAGCGGCTGCCGGCGCTACACAACTTCCTCTCGCACAAGTGGTACTTCGATGAGGTGATCGACATGATCATCGTGCGCCCGTCGTTGTGGGTCGGCCAGTTCGCCACCACGGTGCTCGAGCGCGTCGTCATCACGGGCGCGATCACCGGCGGGACGGTGGGGCTGGTGAGGGCGGGCTCGGCGGCGGTCCGGCGCGCCCAGACCGGGTTCCTGCGCTACTACGCGGCGGCGATGGTCGTGTGCCTGTCCGGCGTAGCCCTCTATTTCCTGCTGACCGCGAGCTGACCGGATGACCCTTTCGATCCTGATCTGGCTGCCGCTCGCGATCGGCCTGCTCGCGGGGCTGCTCCCGCGCGGGCTGATTGGACGCGGGGCCGCGGTCGGAAGCCTGATCACGCTCGGGGTCGCGGTGTCGTTCGTCGCCCGCTTCGAGCTCGGACACGCCGGGCTTCAGTTCGTCACCGACAAGGTCTGGATCTCGGCGCTCGGCATCCACTACAAACTCGGGCTCGACGGGCTCAACATCGCGTTGATCCTGCTCACAGCGGTGCTGTTCAGCGCCTCGCTGATCTGGGCCTCCTTCCGCGAGTGGGATCGACCGCGCATCTTCTACTTCCAACTCGGCCTGGCCCAGAGCGCGGTGCTCGGCGCCTTCTGCGCGCAGGACCTGGCGCTGTTCGTCGCGTTCTTCGACCTGATGCTGATCCCGTTCTACTTCCTGATCGGGATCTGGGGCTCCGGAGAGCGGGTCCGCGCAACAACCAAGCTGGTGGTCTACACGCTGGTCGGGTCGTTCTTCATGCTCGCGGCGGCGATCGCAACCGGAGTGCTGGCCTCAAACGAGCACGGCACGCCGATCACGTTCGTGATCTCCGCGCTCCAGCACCTGCCCCTCTCGCACACGTCGCAAGACTGGATCTTCCTGTGCTTCGCGGTGGCGTTCCTGGTCAAGATGCCGCTGGTCCCGTTCCACGGCTGGCTCGCCGACGGCTACAAGTCGATGCCGATCCCAGCTGTCGCCGTGTTCTCTGGCGTCCTTTCGAAGGTCGCCGCCTACGGCTTCCTGCGGATCGTGCTGCCGATGTTCCCTTACGCGTCGGTGCACTACCAGACGCTGATGCTGCTGATCGCACTGGCTTCGATCCTGTGGGGCACGGCGGTGGCGTTCACGACCAGCGACGCCCGGCTCGTGGTCGCCTATTCGAGCGTCGCCCAACTCGGGTTCATCACGCTCGGGATCTTCTCCCTGAGCTCCCAGGGAGGCCAGGGCGCACTGCTCCAGATGGTCAACCACGGGCTGGTGACAGCGCCTACGTTCTTCATCGTCGCCGCACTCGCCGCACGTGTCGACGGGTCGGAGGACCTGCGCGAGATGGGCGGGATCGCGGTGCGCGCTCCAGTCCTGGCTTCGCTGTTCCTGATCGTGGCGCTCGCGACGCTGGCGATGCCGGGCTCGTCGAACTTCGCGGGCGAATTCCTGATCCTGCTAGGTGTGTTCAAGGCGAAGCTCGTGATCTCCGTGATCGGCTTCGTTGGGGTGGTGGGCGCGTCGTTCTACGCGCTGCGGCTTTTCATCCGATCGATGCACAACCGGACCGGCGAGAAGGTTGCGTCGCGCGATCTCGGGATCGCCGAGGCTGCGGCGATCGCGCCGCTGGTGCTGGTGATCCTGGTGCTCGCGTTCTATCCGCAGTTCGTGCTGCGACGCACCGAGCCGACGCTCACACGGACCGTCGCGCCGGCGTTGCTCGCTTCCCGGCACTGGTTCTCCTGCCCGCCCGGCTGTCCGCCCGGTTCGACCGCGTATGCCCCACTGACTGCGAGCGCGCCATGAGCATCGTCCCGCTCGCCGCCTATCACGGGGCTGCCCACATCGCCGGCCCCTACATCGATTGGCGCGGCCTGTCCCCTATGGTGGCTCTCACTGCGGGCGGCCTCATCGTTCTGCTGGTGGGGCTGCTTCGAAGCGAGGTGGTCCGCAACCAGGTCGTTCCGGCCCTGACGCTGGCCACGTTCGGGGCCACCATCGGTCTCGCGATCTGGCGCTTCAACGACCCGGCTTCGATTGTCTCGGGCGCGCTGCGCATCGACGACCTGGCGCTCGAGCTCGACATGCTGTTCGCGGCGGCGGGCATCGCCACCGTGCTGCTGTCCTGGCGCGCACGCGCGCCGCGGGAGTCCGGACACGGCGAATACCACGCGCTCTTGATCTTCAGCGTGCTGGGGATGGCGGCGCTCGTGTCCGCGCAGAACCTGATCACGCTGTTCATCGGGCTCGAGCTGCTGTCGATCCCGCTCTACATCCTGTGCGCGTCGGAGACCCGCCGCGAGGGTTCGCTCGAGTCGGGCCTCAAGTACCTCGTGATCGGCTCCGTCGGGTCCGCGACGCTCGTCTACGGCCTTGCGCTCGTGTACGGCTCGACCGGTTCGACCGAGTTCACGGGGATCGGCGCTGCGGTCTCGCAGGGCAAGCTCGCCGGCGGCGTGCTCGGCAACCCGATGCTGCTGACTGGGCTCGGACTGGTGATCGTCGGGTTTGCGTTCAAGGCGTCCGTGGCGCCGTTCCACCAGTGGACCCCGGACGTGTACGAGGGGGCGCCGACGCCGATCACCGCGTTCATGGCGACCGCCACCAAGGCCGCGGCGCTCGGAGTGTTCCTGCGCTTCTTCGACGTCGCCGCGATCTCGGCGCAGAACCAGTGGGCGCCGCTGATTGCGGCGATCGCCGCAATCACGATCGTGGTCGGGAACGTTGGCGCGCTTGGGCAATCCTCGATGAAGCGGATGCTCGGCTACTCGGGTGTCGCACAGGCGGGATACATGCTCGTCGGGGTGGTGGTGGGCAGCCAGCTCGGGATTCAGGCGACCGTGCTCTACCTGCTGATCTACCTGGCGATGAACATGGCGGCGTTCGCCGTGGTGATCGCGGCCGAGCGGGAGTCCGAGGTGGGCGACGACATCTCCTCGCTGGCGGGCCTTGGGGCCCGCCAGCCGTGGCTCGCGTGGCCGATGACGGTGGCGATGCTCGGGCTTGCGGGAATCCCGGGCACCGTCGGATTCATCGGGAAGTTCCAGCTGATCCACGCGCTGGTCGCCGGGAGCTACACGTGGCTCGCGATCGTGCTCGTGATCGGCTCGATGTTGTCGCTCGGCTACTACCTACGGGTGGTGGCGGCGATGTGGATGCGCGGCGCGGCGGCGGTCCCGGCGGGCGCTCCAGCAGCGGCGGCGCCATTCGCCCCGATCGCGGGCGGCTCCCCGGAGGCCGACGATCGCGCCGCCGACCCCCACTTCGGCAGCCCGCTCGAGCAAGCGCCTGCTCAACAGCCAGAGCCGCCCGAGCCCGCGCGCCCCCGGCCCGAGCTGGCTGGCGTCGCGCTGCTGTTCGGAGCCGCGATCGTGTTCTTCGGAGTCTTCCCCTCGCCGCTGTTCAGTCTCGCCGCCCATGCCGGGCAGGCGATCTCCGGGCTGTTCTGATCGCTCCGCCGACCGGACACAGAATCACGAGCCCCCACCGATAAGCGGGGGTCAGTGCTCAGGTGGCCGCATAGCGACCATGAGAGCACAACCCCGCGCCGGGCCGGGGGGGTTGTGATGTCGTGACCGTCCCCTACGCGCCGAGCGGGAACGTCAGCTCGCGCGCCCATCTGCCGTCCTGGCCCCGGACGATCAACCACACCTCCTCGGCGGTCACGGCGATCGGCAGCAGCAGTGCGAGCTCCCGCTCGACCTCAGCGAACTCGCCGGATCCCACGGCCACCGTCAGGTGCGGGATCACCTCATCGTAGACGCCTTCGTATGGCGGGCACTCGGGCCAGCGCCGCCACACCTCCCGCGTCAAGGACACGAACGGCTCGCGCGGCTCGGGCGCCAAGAACAGCACGCCCGGAAACCGCTCGACATGGGTCAGAAGGAACTGAACCGGGTCAGCGGCGGCGAACAGCTCACGGAGGCGCGCTCGCTCGGCGGGACCAACCGAATCGACATGCAAGAACGGCGAGAGCACGGTGATGTGCGCCGGCGCGCCATCGGCCGCCGATGGGTCGAGGCGCCCGCGATGCCCACCAACTGCCGCCTCGGCCGCCGGCACGGGGACGATCAAGCACGTCTCGCCGGACACCCCCATGATTGTGCGTGATTGACCATTCGTCAGGCGCGTGCGCGAACATATGTTCGTGTCGGGAGCCTCGATCATCCATGCAGATCTGGATGCGTTCTACGCGTCGGTCGAGCAGCGAGACGACCCGGATCTCGTGGGACGGCCCGTGATCGTCGGCGGCGGGGTGGTGCTCGCCGCCAGCTACGAGGCCAGGGCTCGCGGCGTACGCACTGCGATGGGCGGGTGGATGGCACGCCGGCTGTGCCCGGACGCCGTCGTCGTGCCGCCGAGGATGGCGGCTTACAGCGACGCGAGCAGGGCGGTGTTCGCAATCTTCAACGAGACCGCGCCGGTCGTCGAGGCCCTGTCGATCGACGAGGCGTTCCTGAACGTCCGAGGTCTCGAGCACATTTCCGGCACTCCGACCGAGATTGCTGTCCGCCTCCGACACACGGTCCGTGAGCAGGTGGGGCTACCGATCACCGTCGGCGTCGCGCGCACGAAGTTCCTCGCCAAGGTTGCGAGCGGCGTCGCTAAGCCCGACGGGCTGCTCGTCGTCGAGCCCGAGCATGAGCTCGAGTTCCTGCATCCGCTCGCGATCGAGCGGCTGTGGGGCGTCGGCGCCGTGACCTCGCGCAAGCTTCGCGCGCTCGGGATCGAGACGGTCGCACAGGTGTCAGAGCTTGGTGAGGAAACGCTGATCGCCGTTCTCGGCCGCGCGAGCGGTCGGCACCTGCACGCTCTCTCGCACAACCACGACCCGAGACCGGTCGTGGTGCGCCGGCGCCGGCGCTCGATCGGCGCCCAGCGGGCGCTGGGACGACGGACAAAGACGCCCGAGGAGATCGGGATCGCGGTGTTGGCGCTCGTCGACCGCGTGAGCCGCCGGCTTCGCGCGGCGGGCCGGGTCTGCCGCACGGTCGTGCTCCGTCTTCGCTTCGCCGACTATTCGCGTGCCACGCGCTCCTACACGATGGCGGAAGCGACCGCGCAGACGCAGGTCATCTGGCGCGCGGCGGATGGGCTTCTCAGATCGTCGGGCCCGCTGATCGAGCGCCGCGGGCTCACGATGATCGGCGTAGCGCTTGCCAACCTCGAGGACCAGGGGGCAGTCCAGCTGTCGCTGCCGTTCGATCGCTCGGCGGAGCTCGATGCCGCGCTGGACCGCGTGCGCGAGCGCTTCGGCTCGGGGTCGATCACCCGGGGGGTGCTGGTGGGGCGCGACCCTGGCGTGTGGGTCCCGTTGCTGCCGGATTAGACCGGGGGCTGCGAGACAAAGTCCCCGCGGCGTCAGCTCGACTCGAAGAAGCTCGCGGCGCGGCGCTCCATCTCCGCGTGGGAAAGCTGCTCGATCCGCTGGCTCAGCATCCATTGCTGACCGAACGGGTCGCGCACGCGCCCGCCACGCTCGCCATAGAACTGATCAGCCAAGGGGTACAGCACCTCCGCGCCCGCCGATACGGCTCGATCCCAGGCGGCGTCGACATCCTCCCAGTACGTGGCCATGATCGCCGTCACGATTCCGTCGAGCGACTTCGGCGACTTCGCCGGCTGGCCGTTCTCGCCCTCGTCGCTGATCATCACGACGGAGTCGCCGATCCGGATCTCAGCATGGATGAGCTCTCCGCTCGGCCCTGTGAACCGCTCGCCGATCTCCACGGCTCCGAACGCCAACCGGTAGAAGTCGATCGCAGCGGCGCCGTCGCGCACGACGAGGCGGGGCGTGACCGTGTGAAGGTGCTCTGGGACTGGGCTAACGCTCGTCATCTGCCAACTGCGGCGAACGCATCGTGCTCATTCCAGGGTTGATCCTACCCCGAGGCGCCGGGCCCCGGCCCGGCCGACACAATCCCGTGCCGTGGCCCGGATCCGGCAAGCCCGATGCCTGGGGCGCTGTCGACGAGAGGGATCATGCAATCGCCTACCTGCTCACTGACCTGGTTGACGGCTGCGCTCACATCGAGCAGGTCAGCGTCGCCTCCGCACACGCGGGGCGCGGTATCGGTGCGACTCTGATCGACCACCTGGCGAGGACCGCCTCCGCGCAGAAGATCCCGGCCCTGACCCTGACGGCGGTCCGTGATGTGGCCTGGAACGCGCCGTACTACGCGCGCCTCGGGTTCGAGGTCATCGAACCCGCCGATCAGGGTCCGGAGATGCGCGACCTCATCGAGCACGACACCAGCTCGATCCCCAGCAACGCGCCGCGCGTCGCGATGCGGCGCCCGACCTGATCTCGCTTGTCCCCCCGACGCGCCCCGGGGCGCAATGAGCGCTTGCCATACTCCCCGCGTGATCAGCGGATCCACGGATCCATGCGCCGGGGCCACCGACCCCACTCAGAACCGCCGGCGCGGAGATAGGAGCTACCGGTTTGGCCGAGTACCCGGGGGGCTGGCTCGAGCGCGGAGGTAGAGAGCCCGCGACCGACCTCGACCTCGTCGTACTGCTGCTCAACTCCTTCGACCTCCTCGCCGATCCGCCGGATCGCCTGACCGACCTGCGCTGGTTCTCTGAGGTGCTGACCGAGGTGGGCCACGACGAGATCGCCCGGTCGCTGCGACCCAGCGACCTGAATGATGTCCGGGAGCTGCGGGAGGCACTCCGGGCGGTGTTCGAGGCAAGGTCAGCGGAGCAGGCCGTAGCGACCCTGAATCCGATGCTGCGCGATGCACCGGCCATCCCGCAGCTCGTGGAAGGCGGCGGCGGCCTGACGCTGCGCGTCAGCCCTGAAGCCCGCGGGCTCGCTGCGCTCGAGGCGCGGCTGCCCGCAGCGCTTGCTAGCCACCTCGCTGACCAAGGGGTATCCCGCCTCGGGACCTGCGCATCGCCTCCCTGCGAGTGTGCGTTCATCGATCACACCCGGGGCTCCACGCGAAGGTACTGCTGCGCCCCCTGCAACGACCGCGCCGCCGCACGACTCTACCGCGAGCGTCGCAGAGCGAGTTAGCTTCGTCAGCTGCTTGACAAGATTTGGTACTGACGATACGTTGCGCCGTCAGTAGCAAAGTCGTTCATGCAACTGAGGAGGGTCCAATGAGACGGAAGCTGATCGCAACCGTGGCCGCCGGCATGGCCGTGACCGGCCTGCTGGCGACGGTCGCCGCCGGGCAGCCAGGGACGTCGGCGAGATCGACGTCGGCGTCGGCGGCACAGGTGATCGTCCAGGATGTCAGCGTGCCGGTGGCGGGGCAAGCCCCCGTCCCCGCATACCTCGTGCGAACCGAGGGCAGCGTCAAGGCCGGTAGCCAGGCGGGGATCCTGTGGCTGCACTGGCTCGGACAGATCCACAGTGATCGCACCGAGTTCCTGGCCGAGGCCATCCAGCTCGCCAGTCACGGCGTGGTGTCGCTCGTTCCCCAGGGAACGTTTCCTTGGCAGGCCAGCCCCGTTGGCACGAAAGATGACGTCACGGCTGTCCGGAACCAGCTGAGTGCTTTCCGGGCCTGCCTCGACGCGCTGTTCGCCAACCGCCTCGTCGATTCCTCGCGGGTCGCAATCGTCGGTCACGACTACGGCGCGATGTACGGGGCACTGCTCGCCAACGAGGACTCGCGGGTGAGCGCCGCGGTCCTCGCAACCCCCGACGCGACCTGGGGCCACTGGTTCGCGAAGTACTGGCTCGGCTACCGGCACGACCGTGAGGCGAGGTACGACGCGTTGTTTGCGGGATTGCAGCCCGTGAACAATGTGAGCCGTCTCGGAAGCCGCGAGCTCTTGCAGTGGGCGGGCCACGACATCTACGTCAGCGCTGGCGTGCGCAGGCAGTTTGCGCAGGCGGCGCCTCTCGCCCTAGTCGACCTCTACGGCGACGCCGATCACCAGCTGATCACGCAAACGCAGACTGACCGCGACGTCTTTCTCCAAAAGATGCTCGGCCTGAGCCCCTGAGTCGCCTGGCGGGACGGTCGTCTGGGGCGACCGTCCCGCCGCCGGTCCAGGCAGATCTGCGGCCTCTACCGCCGCCGAGTGAGCGACAGCGCGAACGGCGCGTCGGGGTCGGTGGGCGTCGGATCACCGCAAGGGCCCCGACCGGGACCGCCGCTACGATCAGCCGCCCGTGCGGTACCCGGTCGAGACGTTCACGGACACAGAGCGAGCGCGCCTCGTAGCGCACTTCACGAACACAGATCGGCCGGTGTTCGCGCTCGTCAACCTCCCGGAAACCGTCAAAGGAGCCCTATTCGCGCGCTACTCGCGCTACCCAGGGACTCTGCGGCGGCTGTTCCTCGACGAGTTCGCCGACGACGTTCCCGAGACGAACAACCCCTGGCACGGCGAGGGGCAACGAGCCGCCCAGCTCTACGAGCGGATCTTCGTCGGCTATGGAGATGACTCGGTGGCGCAGCTGGGAGGCGCGCATCTCGCTTGCGAATGGGTGTCGAACGTGCTCACCAAGCTCTTGCAGCGCCCGCGGCTCGGCGCGTACCTCGAGCAGTCCACTCGCTACATCGCCTACGACTCTCCGATGCCCGACCCTCCCGGCGGGTACCGGTACTACCGCGATCCCGAGCTCGGACCCGAATACGAGGCAGCGATGGATCGGCTGTTCGAGATCTACTCCGAGTCGCTCCCGAGGGTCAGGTCCTGGGCTGAGCGGGAGTTTCCCGTGGGGGCGGGGGAGCCTCCCGGCGCCTACAAGCGGGCGATCAACGCCAAGGCGCTCGACCTGGTTCGAGGCCTGCTCCCCGCAAGCTCGCTGTCGCACATGGGGATCTTCGCGACCGGCCAGACGTATGAGCAGCTGATCCTGCATCTACTCGCGCATCCACTGCCGGAGGCCCGTAGCTATGGCCAGATGATTCTCGAAGAGGTGCAGGCGGTGATGCCGAGCTTCGTCTCCAGGGTGGGGCGACCCGAGCGCGGGGGCGAGTGGGTCTCCTATCTGGCGGAGCGACGCGATGCCGGCGAGCGATGGGCTGCGCGACTCGGCCTGCGCTCCGACCATGGCGGCGGAGGACCGTCGGTCATGCTGTTGCACGCCGAGGGAGACGAAGACCGGCTGCTTGCAGCGCTTCTGTTCGAGTCGAGCTCCGCGCCTGAGGAGACGATCAAGTCGGCGATCGAAGCCCTCGACGCACCGCAGCGTTCCGAGCTGCTGGCGGACCTCGTGGGCAGTCGCGGCAACCGCCGTCACCGGCCTGGCCGGGGGCTGGAGTCGCTTCGCTACCGCTTCGAGATCGTCTCCGACTACGGCGCTTTCCGGGACCTTCAGCGCCACCGGATGCTGACCGTGCAATGGCAGTCGCTGACTCCCGACCTTGGCGCCGATGTCCCCGAGCAGGTGCAGCTGGCGGGCTGCGGAGCGTCCTATCAGCAGGCGCTCGAGCTCTCGCGGCTCGAGTTCGAGCGACTCAGTCAGCGCGGTCTGAGCACGGCCGCGCCCTATGCGCTGTGCCTGGGCTACCGGATTCGATACATCCTCGACCTCAACGCCCGCGAGGCGATGCAGCTGATCGAGCTTCGCTCCGGCCGCGAGGGGCATCCGGCCTATCGCGCGGTGGCGCACGAGATGCACGCGCAGATCGCCGCCGTGCATCCCGCCGTCGCGGCCGCCATGACGCACGTCGACCGCGAGACCGAACCGCGGCTCGAGCGGATCCTCTCCGAGATCCGATCGCAGGCCAGAGTGGCGGCGCGACGCTGAGCCCTGCGGCCGGACAATCGCGGGTGCCAGCTGGGCTGGCTCACCTGGGGATCCGAGGCGCAGAGCGGAGGTAGCTGGTCATGGCGCACGTCGACGCCGGCTCCTTCCTGATCATTGTGTTTGCCGGCGCCGTCGCCGCGCTCACGGTGACGCTCGCGCCGCGCCGGTTCGCGCCGCCCGTCGTCGTGCTCGAGCTCTTGTTCGGAATCCTCATCGGTCCGCAGGTGCTCGGCATTGCGCACCCCGCCAGCTTCGTCGAGTTCTTCGCCAACCTCGGACTGGGGATGCTGTTCTTCTTTGCCGGGTACGAGGTCGAGTTCGATCGTGTGCGCGGCCGGCCTCTCCGGCTCGCCGGGTGGGGCTGGGTCTTATCGGTGGCGCTCGCTTACGGGATCGGAGGGATCCTGGCGGCGGCAGGGGTCGTGCTGTCGTTCCTCTACGCGGGCTCCGCGCTCACGAGCACCGCGCTGGGAGCGCTGATTCCGATCCTGCGCGACGAGGGAGACCTGGACACTCCCTTCGGTACGTACGTGCTTGCGGCGGGCGCGGTGGGGGAGCTTGGCCCGATTCTGCTCCTGACGCTCGTCCTTTCGACTCAGAGCGCGATCGACCGTGCGGTGCCACTATTCGCCTTCATCGCTCTGGCCATCTTGCTGGCTCTGGTCTCGGTGCGATCGGCGCCCACCGGATGGCCGTTGGTCGAGCGCTCGATCGAATCAAGCAGCCAGTTTGCGGTGCGGATCGCGGCGCTGCTGGTATTCGGACTCGCTGAGCTTGCGACGAGCCTCGGCCTCGACGTCGTGCTCGGCGGCTTCGTCGCCGGGATGGTCACTCGGCTTGCGGTGCGTGGCCGGGAGGTCTCGGTGCTGGAGTCGAAGCTCACAGCCGTCGGCTTCGGATTGTTGATCCCGTTCTTCTTCATCGAGAGCGGCGTCGAATTCAACGTCGATGCGCTGTTCACGAGTGCCAGCGCGCTACTGAAGCTGCCCCTGTTCCTGGCGCTGTTCCTGGTGGTTCGCGGGCTACCGGCGCTCCTCCTGTACCGCGGTGCCCTGGCGACACGCGACCGGCTCGCCCTGGCCTGCTACTGCTCAACCGCGCTCCCGCTCGTGGTCGCAATCACGGACGTTGCCACCGACGATGGCCACATGCGTTCCTCGACCGCAGCCGCCCTGGTAGGCGCCGCACTCGTCTCGACCATCGTCTTTCCGTTCGTGGCACGCGTGCTCAGGCGACCGAGCGAGGCAGGCGCCCCGCCGGCGACGGCGGTCGAAGTGCCACCCCGGGGCTGAGCCCTACATCTCCTGGCCGCCGTTCACACCCCACACCTGCCCGGTGATGAACGACGCGTAGTCCGACGCCAGGAAATGAACCACCCTCGCGATGTCATCGGGCCGTCCGAGGCGTCTCACGGGGATCTGGGCCTTGATCCCGTCGAGCACCTTCTCGGGAACCGTGGCCAGCATGTCGGTCGCGATGAACCCGGGAGCGACGGTGTTGACCGTGACTCCGATGGTGTCCTCGGTGAGCTTGCCGCCCTTGGCGAGCTGGTAGCACGCCTCGCGCGCGAGCGTCTTGGTCAAGCCGAACAGCCCCGACTTCGACGCGGCGTAGTTGGCCTGGCCGATGTTCCCGATCTCGCCGATGATCGAGGAGATGTTGATGATCCGGCCCGTACCGCGCTCGATCATGTGCTCGAGCGCCGCCTGGGACATGAAGAACGCGCCCGACAGGTTGACCGCGATCACCTTGTACCAGTCCTCGTCGGTCATCTTCGCGACGGTCTTGTCGCTCGTGATTCCGGCGTTGTTGACGAGCACATCGAGGCGACCGTGCGCCTCG
Organism: uncultured Solirubrobacteraceae bacterium; assembly: GCA_955652345.1. Taxonomy (GTDB): domain Bacteria; phylum Actinomycetota; class Thermoleophilia; order Solirubrobacterales; family Solirubrobacteraceae; genus Palsa-465. The sequence goes on from CATPBV010000067.1 coordinate 11,887, forward strand.
AGCACCTCGCCGACCGCCCGGCGACAGTCATCCGCCGAGCCGACGTTCCCCTGGTGCACGCTGGCCTCGACCCCATGCTCTTGGAGCTCGGTCAGCAGCCCCTGTGCTCGCTCGGCGTCGCGGCTGTAGCCGGCCGCGACGACCGCTCCCTGCTCCGCGAAGCTGCGGCAGATCGCCGCTCCGATCCCGCGAGATCCCCCAGTCACGAACACCACCTTTCCTTGCATCCGCGGCCGGCGGCGGTCGGCCGGGAACTCCTCGGTTGCGATGTCGTGGCCGCTCGGTGGGGCGCTGGTGGTGGCTTGAGTGCTCATGGGCGCTCTCCTTTCGTGTCTTGCACGTTCGACCGCTCGGCGAGCCATGCGGCGATGTCGGGCCAGATCTCCTTGCGCGCCTTCGATCCGGCCATCAGGCCGATGTGCCCGCCCGGGCGCTCGAGCCGGGTGACGTCTTCGCTCGAGACGAGCTCGAGCAGTGGATGAGTTCCTTCGGGAGGGGCGATGTGATCAGCTCCCGCCGTGACGACAAGCAGGCTCTGGTCGATCCGCGAGAGGTCGACCCGCTCGCCTCGCAGGCGCATCCGTCCCTGCACGAGCCGATTTTCCTTGTACATGGTGGTGATCCAGTCGCGGTAGGCCTGAGCTGGAAACGGCGGGGTGTCGGATACCCAGCGCGCCATCGCCTGGTAGGCCGCCCGGCGCGGCTCGCCCTCCAGCACGCCCTCCCACAACCGGCGGTACGTAGTCCAATAGTTGGTGACCGGCTTCATCATCTTGTTGGCCCAGTCGATCGCAGGACCGGGGATCACTTTGTAGCCGTCAGCCACGTAGTCGACGTCGAACGAGTCGCGGGCGACCCAGTTTGCGTAGAGCGACCCGCGCGTATCCACGGGCGTGGTC
>CATPBV010000068.1 GCA_955652345.1 uncultured Solirubrobacteraceae bacterium
CGATCAGGCCGCCGTTGACGAGGACCGGTTCGACGATCACCGCGGCCAGCTCGCGGCCGTGCCGGCGGATCGCCGACTCCAGGCCGGCGCCGTCGTTGTACGAGCGCACGAGGATGGCGGCGCGTGCCCCCGCGGCCATACCCGAGGAGGCGGGAATGGGCACCGGCTCGTCCGCCGGGCCGGCGTTGCCGTCAGGCGCGAAGTGCGTGCTGAACGCGACGGCGTCGTGCCACCCGTGGTAGCAGCCCTCGAACTTGAGGATCTTGTCTCGACCGGTGACCGCCCGCGCCAGCCGGACCGCGTGGTACGTCGCCTCGCTGCCGGTACAGCTGAACGCCGACATCTCGGCCGTCGGGATGTGCTCGCGCAGCCGGTAGGCGAGATCCACCTCCAGCTCGTGTGCGCAGGACAGGCCGGCGCCCCGGTCGCGCAGCGTCTCGATCGCGGCGTCGCGCACGGCGGGATGGTTGTGGCCGAGCAGGACGGCCGAGAACGCCGCATGGCAATCGATGAACTCGTTGCCGTCGACGTCCCACATGCGCCCGCCGTCTCCGCGCTGCATGTAGATCGGATACGGGGGATAGCCGCGCCCCTCTCCTTGGGCGCCGCCCGCCTCCACGACGCGGGCTCGCTCGTAGAGCGCCCGGGAGGCCGCGTGGGGAATGGGCCATTCCTCGGTGTCCGGCAATGTAAACGTTTCGATGGCGTCAGCCTAGGGCGTGGCGACCACGGCTGTCAAGGCGTGGCGACCATGACTGTCAAGCCGTGACGACCGTGCGTGTCAAGGCGTGAGCGCCCGAGCCGATCTTGACATTGAGCACCGCGCATGAAAACGTTTGTATCGAACCCAGGAGGAACGATGGCCACTGTCGAGAAGCTCGCCGTGCATGGAGGACCAGCGACGGTCAAGGCTCGCGACCACGCGTCGTGGCCCGACATCACGGACGATGATCGAGCCGAGGTCCTCGCCGTCCTCGATCGAGGCATTCTCTGCGGCGCCGAGTCGCCGGCCATCACCGGGCTCGAGGGCGACTGGGCGGACTACCTCGGGGTCGAGCACTGCATCGCCATGAGCTCGGGTACCGCCGCGCTCCACACCGCCATCGTGAGCGTGGGCATCCGCCCCGGCGACGAGGTGATCGTTCCCGCCTACACCTACATCTCTACGGCCGCGGCGGTCGCCCACCACGGCGCGGTGCCCGTGTTCTGCGACATCGACGAGCGCACCTTCAACATCGACCCCGCTCGTATCGAGGAGCGGATCACCGACCGGACGGCGGCGATCATGCCGGTGCACGTGCACGGTCTTCCGGCCGACATGGAGGCGATCCGGGCAATCGCCGACCGGCACGGCCTTGCTGTCATCGAGGATGCGGCTCAATCGCACGGGGCCACCTACAAGGGGCGCAAGACGGGATCGCTCGGCGAGTGTGCCGGCTTCAGCCTCAATGCCACGAAGAACCTGTCCGCCGGCGAAGGCGGCCTGTTCGTAACGGACGATCCGAAGCTGTTCGACATCGCGCGCCGCTTCTCCAATCGCGGCGAGGACGTGCCGAACCTCCGGCCCGGCGAGTTTCGTATCGACTCGTACGTGTCGCACGGCCTGGGGTGGAACTACCGCAGCCAGGAGCTCCCGGCCGCGCTGGCTCGCTCCCAGCTCCGGCGCCTCGACTACTACACCGAGAACGCGCAGCGCAACGGCGCGATCCTCGACGAGGGCCTCTCGGCCCTCACCGGAGTAACGCCACCGTACGTCCCCCCCGACCGCACCTCGGTCTACTACAAGTACCGGGTGTCCATCGATGCCGACGCGCTCGGGTTCGACGGGCCGGCGGCGGAGCTTCGCGACCGGCTCATCCGGGCGCTGCGCGCCGAGGGCGTGGAGGCGCTGCTCTGGCAGGTCGAGCCGCTGCCGGCGTACCCGGCCTTCCGGCGAAAGCTCTACGGACCCTGGTACCCGAACCAAGATGACGAGCCGCTGCTCGACTGGGATCCGGCGCAGTATCCGGTGACCGTGCGGGTGCTCGACTCGTCGTTCATCATCGGCTCTGAGCAGCGCCCGATCATCATCCAGGACGGCGCATTGATGAGGGACTACCTGGCCGCGTTCGAAAAGGTGCTTCGGAACCTCGACGCGTTGCTGGAGCTGCCGTTCGAACCACTCCGGTTCGACTGAGCCCTAATGGATCACCGGTTCGCGCACGTCTGCGCGGCGCGCCAGGAAGTCGAAGTCGCAGCCTAGGTTCGCCTGCGTCACGTGACGCACGTAGAGTTCGCCGTATCCGCTCAGCCCGGTCGGGACGGTCGGGGTGAAATCGGCCCGCCGACCCCGCAGCTCCTGGTCGGGCACCAGCAGGTCGAGTCGCCTCCCGGGAACATCGAGCTCGATCTCATCGCCGTCGCGGACGAGGGCCAGCGGGCCTCCGACCGCCGCTTCCGGGGCCACGTGCAGCACGCACGTCCCGTAGCTGGTGCCACTCATGCGCGCATCCGAGATGCGAACCATGTCGCGGACGCCCGCCTGAAGCAGGCGTCGCGGGATCGGCAGCATCCCCCACTCGGGCATTCCCGGGGCACCGATCGGCCCACTGCGCTTTAGCACCAGCACGGAGTCCGGGGTAACAGGCAGATCGGGATCGTCGGCTCGCGCCTCGACGTCGGCCTGATCCTCGAACACCACTGCGGGGCCACGATGGCGAAGCAGTGCGGGGTCGGCCGCGACCGCCTTGATCACCGCACCGTCCGGTGCGAGGCTGCCGTGCAGAATTGCCAATGCGCCGCTAGGGCTGACGGGGCGATCGATCGGGCGGATGACCTCGGAGTCGTGGACCTCCGCGCCCGAGATCGCGTCGCCCAGGCTGCCTTCTGCGACGGTGCCGGCTTCGAGCACCAGCAGCTCGCGCACTCGCGCCAGCAGCGCGCGCAGTCCGCCGGCGTAATAGAAGTCCTCCATCAGGTGCCTGCCCCCGGGCTGGATGTCGGCCAGCACCGGGGTCATGCGTGAGAGCGCGTCGAACCGCTCCAGCGAGAGGTCGACTCCCGCTCGCCGCGCCAGCGCGATCAGGTGAATGACCGCGTTGGTGGAGCCCCCGAGCGCGAGCACGGTGATGATCGCATTGTCGAAGGAGGACGGCGTCACGATCGTGCTCGGCCTTCGGTCCTCCCAGACGAGCTCCACGATCCTTCGCCCGCAGGCCGCCGCCATGCGGCCGTGCGTGGCGTCGACGGCGGGGATCGACGATGCGCCGGGCAGGCTGAGCCCGAGCGCCTCCACGGCGGCGGTCATGGTCGACGCAGTGCCCATCGTCATGCAGTGTCCGGGCGAGCGGGCGATACCGTCCTCCAGCTCGCGCCACGCGCACTCGCTCAACTTGCCGGCCTGGCGCTCGGCCCAGGCCCGCCACACCTCGGTCCCACTGCCGACCGGGCGCCCCCGCCAGTTGCCGCGCAACATCGGTCCGGCGGGCAGGAAGATCACCGGCAGGTCAACCGAGATGGCGCCCATCACCAAGGCCGGCGTCGTCTTGTCGCAGCCGCCCATCAGCACCGCGCCATCGATCGGATAGCTGCGCAGCACCTCCTCGGTCTCCATCGCCAGGAGGTTCCGGTACATCATCGCCGACGGCTTCTGGAACTGCTCCGCCAGCGACGTGACGGGGATCTCGAGCGGAAAGCCGCCCGCGGACCACACTCCACGACGAACCTGTTCAGCCCGGTCGCGGAAGTGCGTGTGGCAGCACGCGATATCGCTCCAGGTGTTGAGGATGGCGATCACCGGCCGCCCCTGAAACTCCTCGAGCGCGTAGCCCATCTGCTTGATCCTCGAGCGGTGACCGAACGCCCTCAGCGTGTCGGGGCCGAACCAGCGATGACTACGTAGCTGCTCGGGGGTACGTTTCATCGCGGCGGCTCAGCGGACGGCGCCGGGGGCGCGTAGACGTCTGGGTTGGCAACGGACGGGGCGCGCCGGCCGGCCAGGACGTCCGCCATGCCGTCGGCCATCTCGGCGAACGTGAGCATCCGAGCCCGACGTGACAGCCCCATCACGTGGGGGCTCAGCACCACGTCGGGGTGGTCGAACAGCGGATGGTGCTCGGGGGGCTCGGGAGCGAAGACGTCGAGTCCGACGCCCGAGAGCCGACCGTCGCGAAGCGCGTCATAAGCGGCGTCGAGATCGAGCAGTCCGCCGCGGCCGCAGTTGACAAGCAGCGCTCCCGGCTTGATGTCCTCCAGCGCGCGCCGCCCGATGAGCCCGCGTGTCTCCGCAGTCAGCGGCGCGTGGAGACTGACGATGTCGGCGCCGGCCAGGAGCTGTGAGAGGTCGATGAGCGGAACGGCGGGGGTGGCCATGGCGGGGTCCACGTATGGATCGTGGGCCACGACCCGCATCCCGAGCACGGTCGCGATCTCCGCCAGCCGGCGGCCGATGCGGCCGTAGCCGACGATCCCGAGGGTCCCGCCGTCGAGGTCTGCCGGCGCGAGCTCCTCCCGCCGGGCCCAGGCGCCCTCGCGGACGAGCTGCGTGAACCGCCCCAGGCGCTTGACCAGGTGCAAGATCAGCGCCAAGGCCCCTTCCGCGACGGCGCGGGTTCCGGCGTTCGGCGTGATCACGACGGGAATGCCGCGCGCCGTCGCCGCCCGCAGGTCGACACACTCGACGCCCACGCCGCTCCGGCCGATGACCCTCAGTCGCGGTGCCGCGTTGATGAGCGCTGCATCGATCACCGCGGTGCCTCGCGCCGTGATCGCCACGACGCTGGGCAGACGCCGCGCGATCCCCTCCCGGTCCTCGACGTCGACCTGGGCGTACGGGCCGTAGGCGTCGAGTCGCTGCTCCACGACCTCATCGGCCGGCCCGATGGCGAGGATCACGGCCCGACCCCGTCAGGCCGTGCCGTGCAAGACGACGGTCTTCAACTCTGTCATCTCCTCGATCGCGTACCGGGGGCCCTCCTTGCCGACGCCGCTGCCCTTCAGGCCGCCGTAGGGCATCAGGTCGGCGCGCCACAGCGGGGTCCAGTTCACGTGCAGGTTGCCGGCATCGACCTCGCGCGCAAACCGGACCGCGTTGGAGACATCCCTCGTGAAGACGCCGGCGCCGAGGCCGAACTGGGTGCCGTTGGCAACCTCGATCGCCGCGTCGATGTCGCTGACCGAGCTGACAGCGACGGCGGGGCCGAAGAGCTCGTCCTGGCTGAGCGGGCTGCTCGGATCGACGTCGGCGATGACCGCCGGCGTCACGACCGAACCACTGCGCTCACCGCCGGTGAGGAGGCGCGCACCGTTCCGCGAGCCCTCGCGAAGCGCGGTCTCGACACGAATCGCGTCGCGCTCTGAGATCAGAGAGCCGAGGCCTGTATCGGGCTCCGCGGGGTCGCCGAGCTTGATCGCCTGCACCTTCGGGATAAGTGCGTCGAGCAGGTCGCCGACCACTGCGCGGTCTGCGAC
>CATPBV010000069.1 GCA_955652345.1 uncultured Solirubrobacteraceae bacterium
ATCGAGTTGACGAAGCCCTGCATGCCTGGATTGCCCAGCTTCGTTTTCGTCTGGCCCTCGAATTGGGGGTCGGTCAGCTTCGCCGAGATCACCGCCGTGAGGCCCTCCCGAACGTCCTCACCGGTCAGGTTCTCGTCCTTCTCCTTGAGCTCTCCCTTCTCGCGTGCGTACGTGTTCAGCACGCCGGTGAGCGCCTGGCGGAACCCGGCAAGATGTGAGCCGCCCTCGATCGTGTTGATGTTGTTCGCGAACGAGAACACGGACTCCTGATAGGAGGAGTTCCACTGCATCGCAACCTCGACGGCGCCCTTATCGCTCTCGCCCATGAACGAGATCACCTTCTTGTGTACCGGGTCGCGGTTCTCGTTCAGGTACATCACGAAGTCAACGATCCCGCCCTCGTAACGGAACTCGGCGCGGTGGCCTTCCCCCCGTTCGTCGATCAGGATGATCCGCAAGCCGCTGGTCAGGAACGCGGTCTCCCGCATGCGCTCCTCGAGGGTCGTGAAATCGACCTCGAGTGTCTCGAACACGTCCGCGTCGGGCAGGAACGTGATGGTCGTGCCGGTCTCCCTGGTGGGCTCGCACCGCTGAAGGTCCGAGAGCGGCTTGCCGCGCTCGTAGGACTGGTGCCAGTGATAGCCGTCGCGGCAGACGTCGACGTCGAGCCGCTCCGAGAGCGCGTTGACGACCGAGACGCCGACGCCGTGCAGACCGCCTGAGACTTTGTAGCCGCTGTCGCCGAACTTGCCGCCGGCGTGGAGCGTCGTCAGCACGACCTCGACCGCGGGCCGCTGCTCCTTCTCCATGATCGCAACCGGAATCCCCGCCCCGTTGTCGATGACCGTGATCGAGTTGTCAGGGTGGATCTGGACCGTAACCTCGTCACAGCGGCCGGCGAGCGCCTCGTCAACAGAGTTATCGACAACCTCATAGACCAGGTGGTGCAGACCACGTGGCCCGGTCGAGCCGATGTACATCCCGGGGCGCTTGCGGACGGCCTCGAGACCCTCCAGCACGGTGATGTCCTGGGCGTCGTATCCGCCCTGCTTCCTCTGGCGCCTCCTGGCGCCTCCGTCAGTTGCCAACGATCCTCCGATGACATCGAGACGCCCCGGATCCGCGCTTCGGACTGCGCACCGGGGCGTCGAGAATTGGTGTACAGAAGAATAGCACATCGACCGGTGAGAACGGGTGTCTCGAACACCACTTTTTGCCTGCAAAGCGTGATGAAATGCGACGGGATGCAACACCCCCCTGAGGGACCTGGCTCAGGGCGTCAGCGCGGTTCGGGAGTCGGCTTGAACAGCGAGCCAAGTGATCTCTCCGACGAGGGTGGGTTCGGCGCCTCACGACCACTCCCGCGGAGGCACCGCAACGCACCTGAGGCGCCTGATGACAGCTCTGTGCAGCATCCCGTTGAGACGTTCGAGGATCACCGGCGACATCAGGTCGAGCTCCTGCGCCCACACCGATGCAGAGCACGAAACAGTCACGATCCCCCCCCGCTCCGAGGTGGGCGTGGCCTCGGCCGCAATCGTCGGTCCAACCGCCCCTGCCCATGCTCGCTGTACATCAGCCAACACGGTCGCCGGCGCAAGCTCGTCGCGCACGTCCTCCAGAGCCAGAGCCAGCGGCCGGAGGCTTCGGCGATGCGGGCTCACGCGATCGCCTCGATGAGCACGCTGCCTTGCGCTACCGCCGCCCGAACAACGTCATCTCCCGCACCGACCGGCACCTGATCGAGCTCGGTGGTAGTGATCAATGCCTGACCCCCCGCCCCTCGGAGGTGCTCGATCAACGCCTCGCGCCGGCCCTGATCGAGCTCGCTCATCACGTCGTCGAGCAGCATCAGCGGCGGGGCGGCGCGAGCCGCTGCGATCGCCTGGCGCTCGGCAAGCAGTAACGACAGCAATGCGAGGCGCTGCTGTCCCTGCGAGCCGTAGGCCCTCAGATCACGCCCCTCACGGAGCGTCACGAGATCGTCTCGATGGGGTCCATGCGATGTGAACCCTCGCTCGAGATCTGTCTGGAGGCGCTCGGCCAGCTCGGCGGCCAGCTCGGCTGGTTCTGTCGCGCGGGAGCGCGGCCGATACCGCAGTTCGGGATCGCCGTCGAGCCCAAGCTCGTCGGCGACGCCACTGAAGTGTGCGTTGATCGCCTCCACCGCGCGCAGGCGATCGCCCATCAGCGCCCAGCCATGCCTTGCCAGCTCGTTGTTCCAGGTTGCAAGCGCGGCGCGACTGCCATGGCCTGACCGAATCCGAGAGATCAGGGCGTTGCGTTGCGCTAGGGCTTGGGCGTAAGCCCTGCGGTTGGAGCCTCGCGCGGGCCACATCGCGGCAACGAACTGATCGAGATGCGCACGTCTGACAGCGGGCGCTCCCTTGATCAGCTCGAGGCGGTCAGGGAGGAAAACACTGACGAGCGGCCGGACCGGCGCATCGAGCAGACGATCCGTCGTGGCCCCGTCGATCAGAATTCGCTTCGGCTCTCCAGGGGAGAAGCCGACGGCAAGCTCATGCTCTCCGTCCTCACCGCAGACGCTGACGACGACGCGCGTCACGCCCGCGCCGAAGCGCACCACCTCGCGCTCGTTGACGGTGCGGCATGAACGCCCGGTGCATCCGAAATACAACCCCTCGAGCAGGTTTGTCTTGCCTGCCCCGTTTGGACCGTGCACGAGCGTCAGACGCTCGCCGAGGCTGATGCCGGCGTCCCGATAGTTGCGAAAGTCGCGTAGGCGCAGGCCCAGAACGAACATCAGCCGACCGCGCCGCGAGCGCCCCCTTGGATGCCGGGCCTGGGTTGCTCGCAGCCCATCTACACGTTCAGGCGGATCGGCATGATCAGATACTGGAAGCGACTCTCGTCAGCCGCCTCGATCAGCCCGGGTCGCAGCGGGCTGATGAGCTTGAGAAGTACGTCACCCTCGTCGATCGCCTCGAGCCCTGCCCGCAGGAACTCGGGATTGAAGCCGATCTCAAGGGGCTCACCGGTGAAGGCGACCGGCAGCGACTCGCGTGCCTCGCCGACGTCGGGCGTCTGCGCAGAGACGGTCAGCTCCCCCTGGGCAAACGACAACCTCAAGGGCGCGTTCTTGAGTGCCAGGAGGCTGATCCGCCGCACCACATCGGTCAGTTCGGCCGAGGAGATCCGCAGCTCGTGCTCAAAGCTCTCCGGAAGCAGCTGACGGTAGTTCGGGAACTGTCCGTCGATCAGGCGCGAGGACAGCGTCACCCCACCCAGCACGAACAGGATCTGATTCTGGCGGACACTGATCTCAAGCTGATCGTCGTCCACGTGCGTCGCAACCCTCGCAAGCTCCTGCAGCGCCCGGGCCGGAACATTGACCTCAAACGAAGAGAGGAGGGGAGCCTCGAGCTGTGTCTCCTTAACACTGAGGCGATAAGAGTCAGTAGCCACCATTCGCAGCTCGCGCTCCGAGGCCGACACGAGGATCCCGGTCAACACCGGTCTGGTCTCATCACGCGAAGCGGAACCCGCCACCTTCTGCGCTGTTGAAACAAACGCATCGGCGGGAATCGACAGCGCTGATTCTGGATCGCGTTCAGGAAACGGCGGGAAGTCTTCGCTGCGCAGCGTGCGGATGTTGAACGTGGCGTTACCGGAGACGACCTCCGCGTCCTGCTCAGCCGCGCGCAACTCGATCGAGACGGTTGGAGCCGGCAGGGAGCGAACCACGTCGAGGAGGAGCCGAGCTGGGAGCACAAGCGTGCCCTCACGCACAATCTCGGCACTCAGCGGAACCCGTAGCCCGACGTCCATGTCCGTTGCCCGCAGCTCGCACGAACCTCCGGTGGCGTCGAACTGGACGCCGGCGAGTGCTTGGATCGCACTACGAGTCGATGCAACTCTGCTGACGGTCTGGAGTTGCCCGAGCAGAGCGTCTCGCTCGAGGGAGATCTTCACGATGAATACCTCAGTTGGAACATAGAAGTCATAGGGGCTGTTGAAGCTGTCGAGAAGCGCGTGTTCGCCCGCATCTAGCGGGGCTGTTGGGTCCTGAGCGCGGTATGCAAGTCTGTCAATAGCGTCGGTCGCCTTGCCCGGTTCGGATCTGATCAGAGATGGCGGTCACGTCGGTTGCCGCCTGTTGATCAGCGCTCAACCGCTGAGCGACTCGCTTGACGGCGTGCAGGACGGTCGCATGGCTGCGACCACCGAACGCCGCGCCGATCCTCGTCAGCGAACCGTCGGTGAATTCGCGTGTCAGGTAGATCGCGACTTGACGCGGCCACGCGATTCGAGCCTCCCTGCTCGAGGAGACGAGATCAGAGACCGGTAGTTCGTAATACGACGCGACGGTTGCCTGGACGTCCGCCGCTGACAGCGACGTGCTGAGAGACGAGGGATACATGCCGTCGAGGACGGTCGTGGCCAGCGCTACGTCGATCGGCTTCCTGGCCAGCGAGTGATAGGCGACGATCCGGATCAGGGCGCCCTCGAGCACGCGAACGTTGTTCGTGACTCGCTCGGCGATGACTTCGAGAACAGTGGGATCCGCCAGTGGGACGCGATCGAGGGCCGCACGCTTCCGCAGGATTGCGACTCGTGTCGCAAAGTCAGGCGGCCGGATGTCGGCCACGAGGCCAGACTGGAAGCGTTCCTGGAGCCGCTCTTCGACGCCAGCCAGCTGACTCGGCAGTCGATCGCAGGTCACTACGAGCTGACGGCCGGTCTCGTACAGGGCGTTGAACGTGTGGAAGAACTCCTCCTCGGTTCGAGCCTTGCTCGCGAGAAACTGCACATCGTCGATCAGCAGAGCGTCGGCGTCCCGATAGGCCCGCTTGAACTGCTCGAGCGAGCGTGAGCCGAGAGCCGCGATGAAATGGTTGGTGAATGCCTCGACGGTCGTGTAGCGGACTACGGCCCCGCCACCAAAAGCGAGGATGTAGTTGCCGATCGCGTGCAGCAGGTGGGTCTTGCCGAGCCCGGGCGGAGCGTGGATGAAGAGCGGGTTGTATGCCTGGCCGGGAAGCTCGGCGACCGCCAGGGCTGCGGCGTGGGCGAGGCGGTTTCCCTCTCCGATGATGAATTGATCAAAGCTGTAGCGCGGGTTGAGACTGGCGACGGGCGACTGTGGGGGAAGGGACTGTGATGGCGAGGCGCGCCGCGCATCGTCGGCTCCTGCGAAGGCCACCCGGACCTCGCTCCCGAGAACGTCCCGAGCGTCACGCTCGAGAATGTGGCCAAACCGCTTGGCGACCCATGCCTGGGTCGCGGTCGGCGCCTTGAGCATCAGCACGTTTGCCCGCAGCGACTGAGGCTCTAAAGGAGCAAGCCAGATCTCATAGGTGGATTCACCGACCGTCCGCCGCAGCTGGGCCTGGATCGCGTGCCAGGCAGGGACAAGCTCGAAGTGCGCAGACAGCTCCAACCGACTCCTTCCCGGAGGGTTCCAGCAAACCGTTTGAGACCTGGGCCAAGAAGCGCCGGAGCGGCGAATATACCAGCGGCTACACGGCTATAGAGCGCCCAAGATTGGGGTTGACGCAAAGCGCGACAAAAAGGTCTGGACTCCGCGCTGAACATTGCCCGCTGGCGCTTAAGCGGTCTCGCGCGGTGTGCTTCATCGCCCGGCGGCAGGGCTGCGGCGAGGCCCGCTTCGCCGAGTCGGAGGCCTCATGAAGCGTGTGATCCGCTGCGTATACTGGGTGCCGGCCCGCTCAGGGCCATGAGCCATGAAACGCACCTATCAGCCGAAGAAGCGCAAGCGGGCCCGCACTCACGGCTTTCGCGCGCGGATGCGAACCCGAGCCGGCCGGCTCACGCTCAAGCGGCGCCGCGCCAAGGGTCGCAAGCGCCTGACCGTCTGATGCAGGACCTGCAC
>CATPBV010000070.1 GCA_955652345.1 uncultured Solirubrobacteraceae bacterium
ATCGTCGCGAGCGCCGCTTCGAGACCGTCCCAGCCGTCGACCTGCGAGTGCTTGTCGGGATCGAGGTCCTTGTAGACCGAGAAGAAGTGGCCGATCTCAGCTCGCAGCTGTGCCGGTAGATCCTCGATCCGATTCACCCAGGTGTGACGCCGCCAACTGGGCGATCATCCGGGGCATGGACGTGGTGGTGACGAGAGACGCTCGCGAGTTCGCCAGTCGGGCGCAGGGGTTCCTGCAGGCGCGAATCGAACGGAACATCCTCGCGACGGTGCTAAGCGACGTGCTGGACGGCCACTATCACGAACCTCCGGCGCTGTTCGGCTACGCAACCTGCGCGCATGAGCAAGTCGCCGCCGCGGCGATCCGAACGCCTCCCCGGTACATGCTCGCTAGCGACGTCGATCGGTCCGCCGCGGACTCGCTGATGGACCTGTGGCTGGCCGAGGACCCGGAGCTTCCGGGCGTCGCGGGAATGCCGGAGACGACGCGAGCGATCGCGGGAGCGTGGGCGGACCGAACCGGCGGAGCGGCCAGCCCCCGCATGCGGATGGCGCTTCACGACCTGATGGAGGTCAGCGATCCGCCACGACCAGCTGCGGGCCACCTGCGGGACCCACGACCTGAAGAGCGGACATTGATGATCGAGTGGGTCGAGGCGTTCGGTCGCGAAGCCGGCGCTGCTCCAGTGAGGCCGGTGCATTCCGTCGTGGACGCTCGGCTCGCGGGCGGGCTGCTGTTCGTTTGGCACGATGCCAGGCCGGTGTCGCTGGTAGGCCTGAACCCTCCCGTCGCGGGGGCAGTACGACTCGGCCCGGTGTTCACGCCGCCGGAGCATCGCCGCCGGGGATATGCGGGGACCGCTGTCGCTGCGGCCAGCCGGCTGGCGCTCGGGCGTGGCGCGCGCACGTGCATCCTCTACACCGACCTTCTCAACCCGACGTCCAACAAGATCTACGCCGAGGTCGGCTATCGCCGCGTCGCGGACTGGGAGGAGCTCGCGTTCGAGCACGCGCAGGCGCGAGTTCGCGACAATCAAGCTCGGAACGGCGTACCGACGCCTCTTATCTGATGCAGCGCTTAGCCAAGGTTTCACTCGAGCTCGACAGCCGGCCTGGATGTGTGACGCTGGTGCGGGCGATGCTGTCGGCGACGTCCGAGACCCTGGGATTCGAGCCAGAGCTGCTCGACGATCTGAAGACGGCGGTCAGCGAGGCGTGCAACAACGTCGTCGTTCACGCCTACGACGGCGGGGCCGGTCCGTTGTTGGTGGCGCTGGAGGTGCAGGACGACACCGTTGGCGTGGTGGTCCGTGACCGGGGCAAGGGCATCCAGCAGCTCACCCCGTCAGACGAGCGAATGGGGGTGGGCCTCGCGGTGATGAGCGCTCTGTCCGACCGGGTCGAGTTCACCGGCGCCAGCGAGGGCGGAACCGAGGTACGAATGCAGTTCTCCGGCCGGTCGTTCGCGCACGCTGCTCTGGCTGGCTCGGACGCCCCGGCGGCCGACGAGATGCCGAGCAGCAGCCTTTCCGGCTACATCTCCGTAACCCTTGCCCCGGTGGGACTGCTCGCCGGGGTGATGGGTCGTGTCGCCCGGGCGCTTGCGGCGAGCACGCGTTTCTCGTTCGATCGGTTCTCCGACATCTACCTGATCTCCGATGCGATCGCCGCCCATGCGGAGCTAGCAGCCAGCGCCGGCTGGATCAGCTTCGCTCTCGATGCCGACGACGGGAAGCTCGAGCTCAGGGTCGGACCGCTGCGCTCCGGCAGCGGGGCCCGGCTCGAGGAGGAGGCAGGCCCGGCGCGTCCACGCTCGCCGCTGGGGATGCTCGTCGACGAGCTGGTCGTCGAACGAGGCGAGGACGCCGAGACCTTACGCGTGGTGCTGGGCGATCGGCGGGGGGAGTCGGCGGGGGAGCCCGGTCCGGCCGATCACTGAGCCGTCCGCCACTCCACGACGGTTGCCCCCCAGGTGAACCCGGCGCCGAACGCCGCCAGCAGCACCCGATGACCTGACCGCAGCCGTCCTTCGGCCTCCGCCACGGACAGGGCGATCGGCAAGGTGGCGGCGGAGGAGTTGGCAAAGCGCTCTACGTAGTCCACGACACGCTCGGGAGGGAGCCTAAGCCGCTCGCCGACGGCGCGAATGATGCGGGAGTTCGCCTGGTGGTAGACGAACAGATCGATGTCGGCCGCACCGAGGCCGCAGGCGGTGAGCGCCTCGTCCGTGACCGCCGTGAGGCAGCGCACGGCCGCACGGAAGGTGTCCGGGCCGTTCATCCACACGCGCCCGCCGCGCTCGAGCCGGATCAGCTCAGCTCCCGAGCGATCCGTGTGCATATGAACCGGACCGATCCGTCCGTCGGCCTGATCGGTCGCGCGGATCACGGCCGCGCCGGCGCCGTCGGCAAACAGCGGCGCCGTGTCGCGATCGGTCAGGTCGAGCAGCCGCGAGAGCAGGTCCGCGCCGATCACGAGCACCTGCCGGGCTCGGCCGGATTCGATCTGGCCACATGCGATCGCGAGGCCCGCGAGCCATCCGGTGCACGCGGCGCCGACGTCGAGCGCGGCAACGCCCTCGGCGCCGAGGAGACCCGCGACCAGCGGAGCCGCGTTGGGGCTCATCTCATCCGCGGTCGAGGTCGCGACGACGACCAGATCGAGCTCATCTGGCCGGGTCCCGGCGCGTGCGAGCGCTTCCCGCCCCGCTCTGGCGGCGAGGTCGCTGAGCCGGTCGCCAGGGTCCGCCCACGGGCGCGTGTGAGTCCCGGTCCGCCGGGCGATCCAGGATTCCTCCACGCCGAGGCGCGATGCGATCTCGGTGTTCGAGACGCGGCGCTCGGGGACGGCCATCCCCACGGCGGTGATCGTTGCGCCGACTGAATGCTGCGCTTCGCCGCCACCCGGACCCGCCAGTGAGGCGTCGGGGGCGAGCTCGGTCAACGGATCCCTACCCGATGACCCTGAACACCCCGCGCATGAACGGGTGGATCCGGCAGAAGAACGTATACGTGCCGGGCCGCAGGTTGCCGGGCGTTGACCAGGTCAGCGTCCCGACGGCGGGAAGCCAGGGACCGAGCTGGCCGGAGTCGAAGCCGGCGGCATCGGCAAGCGGATAGGACATCGCTCCGTTCCGGTTGCACGGATCCTTGCACGAGGTGACGCTGTGGAAGATCGACTTCGAATACAACGTCGGTGGGCTGATCAGGCTGTCGAGCCCAAGCGAGCCGCCGACGGGGCCGGGTGCTGGATACGCATCCGCGTTGATGAACCTGAGCGACTGGCCCGCGTGGATCGTCGGCATGCAGCGCTGCCGTCCCGTTGCTGTGAAATCGCCTGGGTGGTACGTGAACTTCAGGATGACGACCTTCTTCGGATGGCAGGCGCGGAAGGAGTTCGGGTTGATGCCGAGTGAGAATTGCCCGCCGTTGTCGTTGTTCTGCGGGTAGTAGCCGTGCGTGATGTGCCCGCGCTGATCGAGCTTGTGGGTGAACGGATCGACTCCCGTCTGGTCGTTGTATGCCTCCCATACCACCATGATCCCCATCACCTCGTACCACGAGGCCCTGCGGGTGTCATACGTGGCGCTGACCCGCAGTGTGTCTCCGGATTTGACGCTGGGCCGCCAGTCGGGAGCGGTGGCCGTCATCGCCAGGTTCCACGAGATCGGGCCGCGCTTGTCGAAGTAGTGAGCGTGCGAGCGGAACAGCCGGACCGAGCCCGGCACCAGGCCGGGGGCCGCTCCGTGGCCCGGAGACGCGCCCTGCCGCATCATGTCGAGCTCGTCCCACAGGCCACCAGGGTGGACGTGTCCGGCGGTGGCGATCAAGGTTCCCGCGTGGTCGACGGGGAAGACGTTCAGCGCCCGTCCGGCGCCACCGTACGGGTTGCCCGCCATGTCGGGATACGTGAACTGGCCGCCGCGGCCGCTCTGCTGCGCCACGTTGTACACGGGGTAGAGGTGCCCGGCCTGGACGTCCATCCAGATCGGGTGCACGGGCGTGATCGTGCGTGCCAACGACGAGGACATCGGCACGAAGTCCATGTCGTACGTGATGTAGACCGTGTACGCCTGCGCCGTGAGGTTGTGGATCATGTAGTTGAGGACCCACCAGTCATGGGCGCCGACCGGGTAGCCGTAGCCCTTGGGCATCGAGAAGATCGTCTTCTCCTCGCCAACCGCCATGAATGGATAGAAGCCGCCGTATGCGCTGATCCCCGCTCCCTCGCCGGCCGTACCGTTGCTCAGCCAGACCCCGTGGTGCAGGTGGATGAAGCTGACCGGTGGAATCGCGCCGCAGCAGTGCCCGCGCTTCGCATAGCGGAGGTTCGGGGCTACCCGGATCATGTATCCGTCCTGCGTCGGCTTCGGCACCTTGTTCCACTGGAGCAGGATCAGGTTGGCGCCCGGCGTGACCACGTAGGGCCCTGCGGCGAAGTGCAGGTGCTCGATGCAGCAGCTAGAGGATGCCGCAGCGGATGGCGCGAACAACGCCAACGCGCTGAGCACGCCTACGAAAGCACCGACAACTCCTCGCCTCATCGGCTCCTCCCGGCTTGGGGAAACGGCGCCGTTTATTTAATCAGGTTTGAGTGGCGGCTTGGTACCGGGCCGAGCTACCAGGCCTGGCCGCTCCCGCAATGCGGGCACTCAACCGACGTGGACACCGCCGCCTGAAACACGAAGCCGCATCCGCACGAGTACAACGCGTGGTCCTCCGGGGGCCCGCCGTGCCGGCGGGGAGACTGAGCCGCCTCCGCGCGGGCCGGTGACCGATCGCGGCCGTGTCCGTTATGCCTCGTGCGGCGCCGGAGCTTGAGGTCCCCTGACTTGCGTCCAACTTTCACGTCCATAGCAAGTAACGCTCTCAACGGCGATTGGTTTCGCGACCCGGGCCGATTGTCCTTGGCGCTAACGCGACGCTAATCGGGGGGCGGGCCGCCGGCGTCGGGCCAGGCGGCCCGTCGAGGGTAATCGGGGGCGGCCGCCGGCCCCGGGCCCGGCGGCTCGTCCAGGGGCTTGTGGGAGAATGCCAGCAGGCATGGATCCATCCCGTAAGCGCGCCATTCGCCTCACGGTTGCGCTCTCCGCCGCGCTGCTGCTGGCCTCGGCACTGATCTATACGAGCTTCACCGCGGGCAACCCCGAGCTGACCGCGAGCCAGCTTCTGAAGCACGCCCAGCCCGGCCAGTCGTACATCCTCGCCGGCACGGTGCTCAGCGGAATCCAGCATGACGGCACGGCGCTGCTGTTCCGGGTGCGCGATCCGAAGCTCAGACTCTCGGTCCCGGTCCGCTACACCGGGATCGTGCCCGATCCATTCGCCGCCGGACGAGGCGTCCTGGTCACCGTGCACGAGCAGGGCTCGACCTTCATCGGCGAGCCGAACTCGCTGACCACCAAGTGCCCCTCCAAGTATCAGGCCGCGGCGGCCACCTGAGATGGCGCTGATCGGCCGCGCCCTGTTGATCCTCGGGCTGCTCGTCTGCCTGTACGGGATCGCGGCCTCGGTATACGGGGCTCGCTCGGGACGCCAGGACTTCGTCGTCTCGGGGCGGCGCGCGGTGTACGCGCTCGCAGCGCTGATGACGGCGGCGTTCGCGATCCTCGAGGCGGCGTTCCTGCGTTCGGACTTCTCGTTCAACGTCGTCGCCGCCCACTCCTCGACCACGACACCCACCTTCTACAAGGGCGCCGCCGTCTGGTCCTCGCAGGAGGGGTCGCTGCTGCTGTGGGTGTGGCTGCTGTCGCTGTGGTCGAGCCTCGTGCTGGTGCTGACGCGCAAGCGGGTGCGCGAGATCGTCCCCTACGCGACCGCCGTGCTGCTCGGGTTCGGGGGCTTCTTCACCTCGCTGACGGTGTTCTTCGCCAACCCGTTCGGGACGAGCGCCACCCCGCCACCGGAGGGCGCCGGGCTCGATCCGCTGCTGCTTCACCCGAGCATGATGATCCACCCGCCGATGCTCTACTCGGGCTACACGCTGTTGACGATCCCGTTCGCGTTCGCGATCGGCGCGCTGATCACGGGGCGCCTCGGAGGTGACTGGCTCGCCGTCACACGCCGCTTCGCGCTGGGGGCGTGGCTGTTCCTCGGCATCGGGATCGTGCTCGGGGCGCGGTGGTCTTACACCGAGCTTGGGTGGGGCGGGTACTGGGCCTGGGATCCCGTGGAGAACGCAGCGCTGATGCCGTGGCTGTGCGCCACGGCGTTCATCCACTCGATCATGATCCAGGAGAAGCGGGGGATGCTGAAGGTCTGGAACGCGTCGCTGGTCCTATCGAGCGGGGTGCTCGCGATCCTCGGCACGTTCCTGGTGCGCTCCGGCATCCTCGAGTCGATCCACGCGTTTGGCGCCTCCACACTTGGGGTGCCGTTCGTGACCCTGATCGCGGCAATGGTCGCCTCCTCGGTTGGGCTGGTCATCTGGCGACGGGAGCGACTCCGATCCGAAGCCCGGCTCGACTCGCTGCTCTCCCGCGAGGCGGTGTTCCTGTTTCAGAACATGGTCCTCGTCGCGATGGTGTTCGTGATCTTCTGGGTCACGTTCTTTCCGCTGATCTCGGAGGCCATCACCGGAACCAAGGTGTCGGTCGGACCGCCCGCGTTCCGGCCGTTCATCGTGCCGCTGGCGCTCGTGCTCGTGGCGCTTGCCGGCATCGGCCCGATCATCGCGTGGCGCCGCGTAACCGCCGCGAACCTGACACGGAGCTTCAGCTTCCCGGTGGCTAGCGCGGCGCTGACTCTCACCGTGCTGCTGATCGCGAGCGACGCAAGCGCGCGGCCGCTGGCACTGGCGATGTTCGTGCTCGGGGCGTTCGTGCTCGGGACCGTTACGCAGGAGCTGTGGCGAGGCACGGCCGCGCGGCGGGCGATGACCCACGATCCGCTGCCGGTCGCGTTCGTCCAGCTGGTGCGCCGCAACCGCCGGCGCTACGGTGGCTACATCGTCCACGCCGGCCTGGCGGCGCTGCTGATCGGGGTCGCTGCCTCGTCATCGTTCCAGCACTCCCGCGATGTCTCGCTCCAGCCGGGGCAGTCGGCGCGGGTCGATGGTCTGACGATCCGCTACGTTCGCGCGACCGCGTCCGCCACCGCGCAGAAGATCTCTTTCGGCGCGCTGCTCTCGGTGTCGCAGGGCCGCAGGCATCTGATGACGCTCGTGACGAGCCGCGGCTACTACCCGGCGCAGGACGCAAGCCTCGGGCCGATCGGCCGGTTCTTCAACGGCGCGTCGGACAGCAACGTCGGGCTGAGCGCCGGCGCCTGGCACGACATCTGGACAGTCATCCACCCGGATCTGACTCCGCTCCAGCCGCTGATCTCGCAAGGCGACCGGGTGTTCCAGTCGGCGATGGCGGCGGAGGCGAGCCTCCCGGCCGCGCAGGCGCGCCAAGGGCTCGGACGGCTCTGGCAGTTCCGCGACATCGCAATCAGCGAGATCACCACCCGATTCGTCACGCACCCGTGGCCGGTCGAGTTCCTGCTGATCGTCTCGCCGCTGGTGACCTGGATCTGGGTTGGAGCGATCATCATCGCGATCGGAGGGTTGATCGCGCTGTGGCCGTTCCCGATGTTCGCGTGGCGGCGAGTGCGGGCGGTATCGAGAGCCAAGCGTGCCGCGCCGCCCCGGGTGCCCGCGCGCGAAACCGCTTGATGTGCCCCATCCAGCGTGCATAGTGCGACACGACGTGCACAAGGAGCGACGCGTGTCGCACCAGGCTCCTGGGGTGTGCATGGCGCGTCGCGCGTGCGCGCACGGTCGCGCCTTGTCGCGTTATGCACACGGAATCCTCGGCAAAGCATGATCGAGTTCCTGATCGTGCTCGCGATCCTCCTGCTGGTGATCGCGTTCGTCTCGGCGCCGCTCCGGCGGGGGGGCGGCGCGCACATGCAGGCGCCTTCGTCCTCCGCCTCACAGCTGGAAGAGCTCGAGGCCGCGCGTGAAGCGAAGTACCGCGAGATCCGCGATGCCGAGCTCGATCACAGGACCGGCAAGCTGTCCGACGAGGATTACCAGGCGATCGACGGCAGCCTGCGCGCCGAGGCGGTCGAGATCTTGCGCGAGCTGGATCGGATCGGCGAGCGGATACCATCGTAGATCGTGGTCCCGTTCCTATCCGCGCTCCAGGTTTTTCTGTCGGTCGTCCTGATCTTCCTGGTGCTGATGCACTCGGGTAAGGACGCCGGGCTGTCCGGGGCGTTCGGAGTCGGGACCGGCGCGGGCCCGTTCGGGGGCGGCTCGCTCGTCGAGCGAAACCTGAACCGCTGGACGGTCGGGTTTGCGATCGCGTTCACGATCAACACGATCCTGCTGATCAAGCTCTCCTGACCCGGCCAACGAGCCGCTGCTCGAAACGGACGCGCGGCCTTCTCAGCGACCACGAGATCACTAACCCCACCTGGGTCCGAGGGGGTTCGTGCTGTGGTGGTCGCTATCCGACCACCAGATCACACGCCCCATCGGGGACGGGGGGGTTTGTGCTCTGGTGTCCGGTTGCGCGAACCCGACGCCGGGCTCGAGCTACCAACCGCCCGAGCCCCGGTGGCAACCGCCCGTCGGCCGAGAGCCAAGAGCCGGCCAGGATCAGCAGCAACCCGGCGATCGCTCCGGTCCCCGGTTGCTCGCCCAGCAGAACCACCCCGAGCGTGACCGCGACCACCGGGTTGACGTACGTGATCACCGTCGCACGGCTGGTCCCCACCTCGGAGATCAGCGCGGAATAGATCACGAACGCCGCCGCCGTGCACACGAGGCCGAGAAACGCAACCGCGGCCAGCGCGCCGAGCCCCGGAACAGCATGCGGCGGGTCGAGCGCGGCTGCCGGGGCGAGCAGCAGCGAGGCGATCGCGAGGCTGGCCCCCATCGTGGCCCGCGGGTCGAGGCCCGCGAGCCGGAGCTTGATCACCATCGGGCCGATCGCGTACCCGACCGCGGCGAGCAGGATGAGGGCCGTTCCGAGGAGCTCGTCGGCGCGTCCTGCGACGTCGATTCCGACGAGCGCGACGACCCCGCCGAAGCCGATCGCCAACCCAGCCGCGCGCACCGGAGTGGGACGCTCGGAATGGTCGAAGCGCAGCGCGAGCACGGCTCCGATCAGCGGTACAGAGGCGATCACGATCGCCGTAAGCGAGGACGAGACGTGCTGCTCACCCGCTGCTATCAGCGGGAATGGGAGCGACACCTCCGCGACCGCGTACGCCAGCAACCACCGCCCCCGACCGCGGATCGCCTGGAGGGTCCCGGCCCTCCAGGCTAGCGTCAGCAGCACCACGGCGGCGAGCGTCACCCGCGCCCACGCAAGCGTCAGCGGCGGCACGCCGTGCTGCACCGCGACTTTGATCAGCAGGTACGGCACACCCCAGATCAGCGACATCGCAGCGAATGCAAGCCAGGCCCGTCTAGTCACTACAGCCAGTCTGACACGCGCGCCGTGCGCGGCCGTGACGGCTCTCCCGAGGCGGCTCAGTACGCCGCTTGGTAGAGCTCGCGCAGCTCGGAGACGTCCGCCGGCGGCGGTGTCATGTGGAGCTCGGGCCGCTTGCTGGCCTCCTCGGCGCACCGCCCGAGCGCGTCCGGCGTGACCCCGGCGTCGCTCAGTCGCTCGACGCCGCCGAGCCTGCGCAGGTGAGCCGCGACCACGGATGGCTCGCAGCCGAGCGCGTCCCCCAGGCGGCCGAGACGGTCGGGGGAGCGTGCCGCAAGCGCGCCGAGCGTGTGCGGGAGCATGATCGCGTTCGCGGCGCCATGGCCGACGCCCTCGAACCGTGCCAGCGTCTGCGAGACCACGTGGTGTAGGCCGTACCCCGTGGATCCGATCACGTAGCCGGCGAGAAGCGCGCCGAGCGCCAGCGCGTCGCGATCGGGCTCTGCTGGTCGTCCGCGAGTCCCTGCGCGAGCAGCCGGGCGGCGTACAGCCCGGCGGGCGGTGAGAACACCGGTGCTCGGAGCTCCAGCGCCACGTCGCCGAGCCTACCCGCCCGCGTGGTTAAGATGGGTGCGGATGCCGGGGCTACGTCGATGCCAGCGCTCCGCGGCTGTGAGCACCGTCCGTGGGGGTCTTCCGGTCGTGACCGGGGCGCGCGGCCTGCTGGTCGCCTGCGCGATCACGCTGGTTGCGTGCGGGCACCACTCCGCCTCCGCGGCGAGCTCGTCCGCGCTTCCCGCTATCCGGAACGTCCCGGACGGCGATTGGACACGATTTGACTACAACGCCGCCCGCAGTGGGGTCGGGCCCGCGGCCACCGGGATCACCGCCGGTCGGCTCTCGCTGCTGCGTGTCCGGCAGGTCGCGATCAACGGAACCGTCGATTCTTCCGCGATCGCGCTCCACGCGGTGAGGGCCGCCGGCCGCGTCCGGGACATCGTCGTGATGACCACCACCTACGGCCGGACGCTGGCGCTCGATCCGGGCACCGGGGCGATGCTGTGGGAGTTCACCCCCGCAGACATCGGCAGCTACGCCGGAACGTCCCAGGTCACAACAGCGACGCCAGTCGCGGACCCGAACAGGCGCTACGTGTACGCCGCAAGCCCCGACGGCATGATCCACAAGATCTCCGTGGCGAGCGGGGGCGAGGTCCGCACCGGTCACTGGCCCGCGAGAGTCACGTTCGACGCGACGAAGGAGAAGATCGCCTCGGCGCTCAACATCAGCAGAGCTGGGCTGATCGTCGTCACCAGTGGCTATTTCGGCGACGCGACGCCATATGAAGGACATGTCGCGGTGATCAGCCTGGCGAGCGGGCGGATCGTGCAGGTGTTCAACAGCCTCTGCTCCGACCGGCACTCTCTGATCGATCCGCCGGCCAGCTGTCCCGCCGGCAGCTCTATGGTGGGCGCGTCTGGGATCTGGAGCCGGGCCGGCGCGGTGGTCGAGCCGGGCAGCGGCCGGATCCTGATCGCCACCGGCAACGGGCCGTTCAACGGCTCGACCAACTGGGGCGACAGCGTGCTCGAGCTGACTCCCGACGCGAGCCGGCTGCTCCACAACTGGACGCCGACGAACCAGGCGCAGCTGGCGGCGAGCGACACCGACATCGGCAGCTCATCACCGGCACTGCTACCGCCGATTCACGGCGTTCGGCTCGCGGTCCAGGGCGCCAAGGACTCGCTGCTCCACGTCCTCGATCTGAACCGACTGAACGGAACGACGGGTGGCGCGGGGCCGCGTCTGGACGGGGAGGTTCAGGCCATTTCGACGCCCGGGGGAGGTCAGGTGTATACCGCGCCCGCGGTGTGGACCCATGGTGGGCGGACGTACGTTTTCGTCACCGATGACTCGGGGACTACGGCGTACGTCGCCTCCGGGCGGCGTCCGCGGCTACGCGTCGCCTGGCACAACTCGACGCCGGGGACGAGCCCGGTACTCGCAGGCGGGCTGCTGTACATCTTCGACGAGCAGAATGGCGTCCTCAAGGTCTATGGCCCAGCGACAGGGCGCAGGTTCGCCACGCTGCCGGCGGCCGCCGGACACTGGAACAGCCCGATCGTCGTCGGCGGCCGGATCATCCTGCCCGTGGGTAGCTACCACGACAACCTGACCACCGGGCAGGTGTTGATCTACCACCTACCGGGTCGCTAGAGGAC
>CATPBV010000071.1 GCA_955652345.1 uncultured Solirubrobacteraceae bacterium
CGTGACAAACATCAGCGCGGTGATCCGCAGCGCGAACTTGGTGCCGTAGTACTTGCGGTAGATCGCGATGATCGGCAGCACGATCAGGTCGGCGAAGATGAATGCGAGCACGCCGGCGAAGCTGATCCCGCCCGACCACAGGACCGCCGCTAGTGGGATGTTGCCGACCGAGCAGACGAAGCTCAGCATCGCGACGATCGGCCCGAGGAGCACGTTCTCGACAGTCCTCAGGGCATGGTCGGAGTGGAGAATGAAAAGGCCGTTGAAGAAGTTGTTGCCGAGCAAGCCGATGAAACCGGCGAGGAAGAAGCCAATCGTGATCTCCTTCCACAACATCACCCAGTCGTTACGGAAGTTGTGCGCGACGTCCGACCACGCCTCAATGGAGGTGAGCCGCTGTCGCAGGGTGAGCTCCGTGCCGGCTGCGTGGTGCTGATGGCCGGTCTCGGCCTCTTGGGCGTGCTCGCGCGCCTGCTCCTCGAGCCGCTCTGAGACGAACAATCTCAACAGCACGGTCATCACGACAATCAGCACAACGCCGCCGACGAACTCGGCGAGCGTGAACTGCCAGCCGATCAGGATCCAGATCACGATCCCGAGCTCGATGACGAGGTTGGTCGAGGCGAACTGGAACGCGAGCGCGGACGCGGCTGAGGCGCCCTTCTGAAACAGTGACTTGGCGATCGCGATCGCCGCGTATGAGCACGACGACGACGCCGCGCCGAGACCCGTCGCGAGCGCGACTGGGCGCGGACCGGAGCCGCCGAGCGCGCGCTGGATTCGCTCGCGCGGGACCCACGCTTGCACGATCGCCGAGATCGCGAATCCGAGCACCAGCGCCCACCACACCTGCCAGGCCATCAGGAACGCGTTCGACAGCCCGTCGCCGAGCTTTGAGAGCACGTCTGCCATCAGGCTTCGTCTCGGCGCGACAGTCGCAGGCGTTTGAGCAGGACCGCGTTGACGGCGACGATGATGCTCGACCCGGACATGCTCAGCGCCCCGACTGCTGGGCTGAGCGTGAAGCCGAGCGGCGCGAACACGCCGCCGGCGATCGGTAGTGCGAGCGAGTTGTAGCCGACGGCCCAGGCGAGGTTCTGGTGCATCTTGCGCAGGGTGCCGCGGCTGATCGTGAGCCCGGTCGCGACGTCGAGCGGGTCGGAGCGCATCAGCACGACGTCGGCGGTGTCGACGGCGACGTCGGTGCCGGCGCCGATCGCGATGCCGACATCGGCTTGGGCGAGCGCGGGCGCGTCGTTGACCCCGTCGCCGACCATCGCGACCCTGCGACCCTGGCGCTGGAGCTCTGAGACCCTGGCCGCCTTGTCGGCTGGTAGTACCTCGGCGATGACCTCGTCGATCCCAACTTCGGCGGCCACGCGCTCGGCGGTCTGGCGGCTGTCACCTGTCAGCATCACCGCGCGCACGTCGAGCTCGCGTAGCGCCGCGATCGCCTGCTTGGCGCTGTCGCGTGGGGCGTCGGCGATTGCGATCACGCCCGCGGCGCGACCGTCGAGCGCGACCTGGACGGTCGTGCGACCCTGGGTGGCGAGCTCGCTCGCGCGGGCGTCGAGGCCGTCGGTGTTGACGTGCTCGCGTTCGATCAGCCGCGAGTTGCCGACCGCCAGCCGCTTGCCCTCGACGGTCGCGATCGCGCCCTCGCCGGGTACCGCCTCGAAACCGTGTGCCGCCGGCAACTGGAGTCCGCGCGCCTTCGCGGCGTCGACGATCGCGCGGGCCAGGGGATGCTCGGAATCGCCCTCGACGGCGCCGACGAGGCGAAGCAGCTCGTCTTCGGCGATCCCCTCGGCGGTGGTAACCGCGACGACCTCGGGCTGACCGCGGGTCAGGGTGCCGGTCTTGTCGAACACGACCGTGTCAACCCGCGCCGCCTGCTCGAGCGCGATCGCGTTCTTGAACAGGATCCCGCGCTGGGCTCCGAGCCCGCTCCCGACCATGATCGCTGTCGGCGTGGCGAGGCCGAGCGCATCCGGGCAGGTGATCACGATCACCGTCACCGCGTACAGCAGCGCGGTCTTGACGTCCTGACCAACGATCCCCCACCAGATCAGGAATGTCGCCGACCCGGCGAGGAGCGCGACGAGCACCAGCCAGAACGCCGCGCGGTCCGCGAGCTTCTGCGCCGGGGCCTTGGAGTTCTGGGCCTCCTGCACCAGCTTGACGATTTGCGCAAGTGCCGTGTCGGAGCCGATCGCGGTCGCGCGGGCCCGCAGCGTCCCGGTCGTGTTGATCGTTGCGCCGACCAGCTTGTCCCCGACGCCCTTTGCGACCGGCAGGCTCTCGCCGGTGACGGTCGACTCATCCACCGCGCTCTCGCCCTCGATCACCTCGCCGTCGACGGGAACCTTGGCGCCCGGTCGGATCAGCAGCACGTCGCCGACCGCGACCTCGGCGGTCACCACCTCGACCGGTTCGCCGTCGCGCAGCACCACTGCCTTCGGCGGCGCGAGATCCAGCAGCGTTCGGATCGCGTCAGAGGCGCCGCCGCGGGCGCGCGTCTCAAACCAGTGGCCGAGCAGCACGAACGTCGTCAGCATCGCGCCCGCGTCGAAGAAGGTGTCGCCCCTCAGACCCGCGGTGACCGCGAGCGAATACGCCCAGCTGATCCCGACCGCGGTCGCGACCAGCACCATCATGTCAAGCGTCCGCTGGCGCAACGCCGCGAGCGCACCGGTGAAGAACAGCGAGCCGGCGGCGAGAACAGGAAGACTGAGGAGCAGCTCCCACACGTTGCGGTCGACCCCAACGGGGTCGCGAGATAGTGGCCGAACAGGCTCTTTCCGATGCTCGACCACAACAAGATCGGCACCGTGAACAGGAGCGCGACGATGAACCGGTTGCGCAGGTCCCGGGCCATGTGATCCATCGAGTGGCCCCCGTGACCGCCCGTGCCGTGACCCGCGGGATCGTGCGCACGCTCGACCGCCGCTGGCGTGTGGGCTTGCATTGAGACGCCCGGGTCCTGCAGCGGATCGCACACGCAACCAGGGACGTTGCAGCCGGCGCAGTCAAAGCCACAGCTCTGCACGCAGCGGCGCAACTCCTCGAGCGAAATCAGCCCAGGGTCGAACGTGACACTCGCGGTCTGCGCCGCCGGATTGGCCTCGACCGAGACCACCCCGCGCAGGCGTCCGAGCGCCGCCTCGACGACGAGGTTCTCGCTCCCGCGATACTGCCCGCCGACGTGCAACACGGCGGTTTCCTTCCCAGCCCGTGCGGAACCCAAGTTTTCGCGCATGGCTTGACGACTATACCCCCAGAGGGTATGATGGTCAAGCCAGATGTGCCCGAACTCACCTAACCACCGTGGACGCTGAGCGCTACATCCCCGCCGCTCGCTGGCGCTCGCTAACGCCTCTCTATGACCCCGCTGCTAGCCGAGTCGCGACGAGTGCTACGAGTAGACGGTCGCCTGATCATCGCCGACTGGGGCTGCCCGCACGATCATCTGATGCGCCTAGCGTTCCTCCGGGTCCAGCTACTCGACGGGTTCGCCAACACGCGCCAGCACGCCGCCGGCGAGCTCCCGCGGCTAAGACAAGCGGGCTTCAGCGTCGAGACGATCGACCGGCTGCGCACCGTGTGGGGCGAACTCGAGCTGCTCGCCACCACCCGGACCCGCAGTTCACCAGAGGAGGATCAATGCCCAGCAGAATCGCGGAAGTAGCGTCATGACCCTCGGCTACGCCGCCAGCAAGGATCAGCTGCTAAAGCGCCTCGCGCGCGTCGAAGGCCAGGTCCGCGGCGTCGCGCGGATGGTCGAAGAGGACCGCTACTGCATCGACGTGCTGACCCAGATCAGCGCCGTCCAAGCCGCCCTTGACAAGATCGCGCTCGGGCTCGTTGACGGGCACGCCCGCCACTGCATGCAAGGCAAAGGCGAAGCGCCCACCGATCCCGACGACCAGGTCGACGAGCTGATGGGAGCGCTCGGCCGGCTCGTGCACCGATAGCCTCGCTGGCTTAGTCAATGCAACGGCGATGTTGCGTCCGCCCCCGGGCGTGGCTGATCCGACCGCACGGGCGCACAGCCGGCGGGTGTGGTGCTAGGTGAGGGCTCCGGCTGCGCTTCCTGTCCCGCGTGGCGGCTCGCCGGGCTGTGTTGCGAGCGTCGTGCATAGCCGTTGGTACTCGTCGGTGTTGATGTCGCCGCTGGCGAGGCGACGGTCGAGGATCTCGCTAGCCGACGCCCCCGAGGCAATGTGGTGGCGGTGCCGGCGGGAGCGCAGATCTTGCGCGAGCCAGACGATGAACGCGATGATCAGCCCCCAGATGACGGTGTTGGCGAGGACCAATGAAGATCCAGCCGCCGGCACCCATGTTGTGTTGGTAGAACATTGAAGTCTCGTCTCTGCCGCCTAGGCGGCGTTACTAGGGGTAACGGACGCCCGCGTGCTCATCGACTCGACCATGAGGATAATCGCAAAATCATGCCCCCGGGCGCACTGTGGTCGATGAAATACTGCATCCGTCGTTCCGCCGTCACCGCTGGGCCCATCCCCCGATGACTTATTGCTCAGCACGCTGCAAAGCTGCGGCGAAGGGTGCGAGTTGGGCATCCGGATTTCCTGCGGTTTTTAACGGGCGCGGCGGGTTCGAACCTGCGACCTCTCGCGTGTGAAGGCGATCGCTCCGTAAAACCATTCCGGCGCCGGAACCTTGCTTAGAAATCTCACAGCCAGGACTCATGACGGTCTCACGATCGCGAGGGAAACTGACAACCCGATGACCGCTCTAGCTAACAAGTTCGGTGCATTCGAGATTCGAATCCCGGACGAACTGTGCCACGGGATGTCGCGATTCACGGTCTCTCGCTCCGGGCCACCGAGGACGGCTGGTCGCTATTGGCGCCAGATGGTGAGGTCGTGTTCCGAGGATTTGGTAACGCCGGGCGTCGGCAGTGCCTCCAGTTCGCGCGCAATCTCGGGGTGCTTGCCGTCCTTGGCTGACCGTCAGTGAGTCTCACCGTTAGTGGCGCGTATGGCGATACTGGTACCAAGCGGGATGCTGATCTCTGCGGTGTCCGGCACAAGCGAACCAACGTTGGGGGCGTACGCGCTGCTGTTCGCACTGATGCTGCTCTCGTGGGCGGGGCTGCCGGTCGCCGGGCAGGCGGCACTCGTCGCTGCCGGTGTTTTCGCCGGGCGGGATCGCCTCGACGTAGTGCATGTGCTCGCCGTGGCCGGCGCCGGGTCGGCGATTGGCGGCTGGTTCGGGTATTGGCTGGGGCGCCGTGGCGGCCGGGCCCTCTGGACAATGCGGGGACCATTTCGACAACGGCGAGAGGACGAGTTGGCGCGCGGGGAGCGGCTCATTGAACGGCACGGCGCGGTCGCCGTGTTCCTTCTGCCGATGTGGATCGCGGGAGTGGGTCGCATGGCCTGGCGTCGCTTCCTCGTTTGGAATTCGCTCTCGGCGCTCGCATGGACGCTCGTGGCGGGCCTCGGGGGCTACTGGATCGGGCCCTCGATCACGCACGCGCTCGGCCTCGCCAACACCGCCATCCTGGCCACCACGGCCGTAGTCGTTGGGCTTGCGCTTGTGCAGGTCCTCCGCCGACGGCGCGACCCCGGCTCTTAGCTAGCGACGCCTCAGCGCTCGCGTCCTGGCCGAGGAGCTCGGTGCGGCTGACTGCATCGTTAGGCTGCGCGCCGGTCAGCTGAGGGCGACGTAGCGCATCCGGGTCGCCCGAGCACGAGCTCGTCCCCGTGACTCAACTCCGCGGCGATCACTCGGCGGCCGTTGACAGACGTGCCGTTGGCGCTCTGATCATCCTCCACGCGGACAGCGCCACGGTGCGCGGTGATGATCGCGTGCCGGCGCGACACCCGCTGCTCCTCAATTCGAACGTCGGCGGCAAAACCGCGACCCATGCGAGTTGGCCACATCTTCGCCCGCAGCGAAACCAGGAAGGTGCGGTCGCTGCCTTCGAATGCGAGGTACACGCGCGAAAGTCCTGGATTTACACGACTTTTTCATGGGCACGGCTGGGCTCGAACCAGCGACCTCTCGCGTGTGAAGCGAGCGCTCTCCCACTGAGCTACGCGCCCCGGTGGGGCGATTCTACGCGTGCTTCGCCGGAGCATGCGCGATCTCGCGGGTACGACCTGTGGCGCTGGATTCAGAGGCGGACGAGGTTCTCGACGCTCGCCCCGCGGGTCACGCCACGCAGGTCGACGAACAGCGCGCTGCGGGCCACCACGGCGGTGTAGTCGACGCCGGGATGGGCCGTGACCAGCACGACCGCGTCGGCCTCCGCGACCAGCGCGCCGTCCAGCGGAACGCTCTCGAGTCCGAGGTGTGGAAGGTCCGGGACGTATGGGTCGTGGTAGCTGACGATCCCGCCGCGCTCGGCGAGCACCTCCATGATCCGCAGCGCGGGCGACTCGCGGGTGTCGCCCACGCCGCCCTTGTAGCTGGCTCCCAGGACCAGGATGCGCGAGCCCTTGACGGGTTTGGTCGCGTCGTTCAGAGCCCGCTCGATGCGCTCGACGCAGTAGAGCGGCATCTGCTGGTTGATCTTGCCGGCGAGCTCGATGAACTCGGTCGACATGTGAAACTCTCGCGCGCGCCAGGTCAGATAGAACGGATCGACCGGGAGGCAGTGTCCGCCCATCCCGGGCCCCGGCTCGAAGCGCATGAACCCGTAGGGCTTGGTGGCGGCGGCGGCGATCACCTCCCACACGTCGAGGCCCATCCGGTCCGCGAGCATTGCGAGCTCGTTCACCAGAGCGATGTTGACCGAGCGGAAGATGTTCTCGAGCAGCTTCGTCATCTCCGCTGCCTCGGGCGTCGAGACCCGCACGACGGTGTCGCATACGTGCGAATAGAGCTGCTCGGCGCGACCGGCGCACCGATCCGTCATGCCCCCGACCACCTTGGGCGTGTTGCGCAGCGTGAACTTGGTGTTCCCAGGGTCGACGCGCTCGGGCGAGAAGGCTACGTTCAGCTCCTCGCCGACCCGCAGCCCGGACAGCTCCAGAATCGGCACCAGACGCTCCCGGGTCGTGCCCGGGTACGTCGTCGACTCGAGCACCACCAGCTGCCCCGGCTGCAGCACATCGGCCAGGGCCCTGGCGGATGCGTTCAGCGGTCCCAGGTCCGGCTCTCTGTTGCCCGTCAGCGGCGTGGGAACGCAGATCAGCACCGCCTCGGCCTGCGCCAGATCCGCGTACCGGCGTGTCGCCTTGATCGAGTGCAGCGACGCCCGCAGCCGCTCCGACGGCACATCCTCGATGTACGACTTGCCTTCGAGCACGTCGGAGACCTTCTGTGGGTCGGTGTCGACCGCCACGACGCGGTCCCCCGCCTCGGCAAACGCGACCGCCAGCGGCAGCCCCACGTAACCAAGCCCGATCACCCCAACCGTCGTCTGCGCCATCTGCTCCGAAATCCTTGCCGCTGTGTGGGGTGCTGACGATACCGCCCGCACCAGCCGGCCTGAGAATGCTGGAGCTTGCCATGCGCGTGAGGCCGGGTAGGAGTTGCAGAACCTGGCCGCCTAAGCGGTAGGATCAACGTTGGACCGTGCTAGGCGGGGTGCTAGCGGTGCCCTGTACCCGCAATCCGCTCTAGCGGGGCTGAATCCCCTCCCGAGGGGCTCAGGCCCCGGGGTCAGCGCCCTGTCCTCGAGGTGCTGATGGTTCGGTCCCGCGGCGATGAAGGCCCGTGAACCAGGTCAGGTCCGGAAGGAAGCAGCCTTAAGCGGTCACCCTCAGGCGCCACGGGAGCACCGGACCGGAATCTGAGGACGGCGGCGCGCCCCGGGAACTGGCTTCGACTGAGGGTGCAC
>CATPBV010000072.1 GCA_955652345.1 uncultured Solirubrobacteraceae bacterium
ATCCAGAGGATCGGGAACCACAAGGAGCAGGACAAGAGGATCCGGCAGCTGATCGAGGACGTCGGCCTCCCGGAGAATGCGCTCGAGCGCTACCCGCACGAGTTCTCGGGCGGACAGCGGCAGCGCATCGCGCTCGCGAGGGCGCTGATGCTCGAGCCCAAGGTGATCGTCGCCGACGAGCCGGTCAGCGCGCTGGACGTCTCGATCCGCTCGCAGGTGCTTAACCTGATGAAGCGCCTCCAGGCCGAGCACAAGCGCGCGTCCGTGGTGATCTCCCACGACCTGGCGGTCGTCAAGTACCTGGCAGATCGGATCGCCGTGATGTACCTCGGCAAGGTGGTCGAGCTCGGGACGGGCGATGACATCTACTTGAGGCCGGCGCACCCATATACGGATGCCCTGATCAAGACGATCCCGCTCCCCGATCCGGCCGCCGAGCGCGCGAAGACCGAGATCGGGATCCGCGGCGAGCTTCCGAGCCCGATCGACCCCCCGTCGGGCTGCCGCTTCAGGCCGCGCTGCCCACGCGCCCAGGCGCTGTGCGCCGAGGAGGAGCCGCTCCTACGCCGTTTCAGCCCGACGCAGCAGGCGGCGTGTCATTTCCCGTTGCAGGAACCCGACGCCACGGAACCCGCAGGCGCCGCCAGCACCGCGGCCTGAGCTGAGCCACGCCCGCGGTGCTCGACGACCTGGTGATCGTCGATGGTCACGAGGAACTGTCGCTCGGCGCGTTGGCCGAGGGGCGCAATTACTTGCTTTCGGCTCGCGCGATTCAGGCGCTCGAGGAGGAAGAAGGCTTCGCGAACCCCAACGGGACGTGCATGCTCGGCCTTGCCGATTGGCTGGCCGCCCGCGTCGCCGTGATCGTCGCGACCGTTGTGACGATCCGCGGGCACACGCCAATCCAGGTGAGCTCAGCTATGCGACCATCGAAGGAGCGCATCAGCAGGCGCTCGTGCAGATCGACCTTTATCGCCGCTGGGCGGCCACGTCGTCCGAGATCGACCTGATCCTGGAGCGCCGAGAGCTCGATGCCGTGATCGATAGCTGGCTGGGCGACAGACCGCAGTCCGCCCGGCGCGTCGGGCTGGTGCCGCTGATGGAGAACGCCGACCCGATTCGCGAGCCTGCGGAAGCGGCGTTCTGGGCCGAGCAAGGCGTTCGCCTGGTCGGTCCTGCATGGCACTCGAACCGGTACACGGGAGACACCGAGGACGGCGGCCCGCTCACACCGCTCGGCCGCGAGCTGATCGCGGAGATGGGAAAGGCTCAGCTCGCACTCGACATCACGCACATGTCGGAGCAAGCCTGTCTGGAGGCGCTCGATGTCTACCAAGGCGTAGTCGTGGCGAGCCACGCTCATTCGCAGCGGACCGTGGCGACGCCCCGCCTGCTGTCGGATCGCGTGATCGAGGGAATCGTCGCGCGCGACGGGATCATCGGCGTGATGCCGGTGAACTGGGCACTGCGCTCCGGCTGGGAACCGGACTACGGCAAGGCGGCCGTGACGCTCGATGCCGTCGTCGACGCGATCGACGCCGTTTGTCAGATCGCCGGCGATGCGCACCACGTCGGGCTGGGCACTCGATGGCGGACAGGGCGCCGAGTCGGCGCCCGCTGAGCTCGACACGATCGCCGATCTGCCCAAGCTCGCCTCAGCGCTCGTCGCACGCGGTCTTCCCGATCCGGACGTCGCTGCGGTGATGGCAGGAAACTGGATCACGCTCCTCCGAGATCGTTCCTGCACGCCGCGGCGTGATCCCAGTCCTTCGAGGCTGGACGCTATTGGTTGCGGATATCGCAACCAATAGCGTCCACCGGGTCCTGTGGCTCTCCATATCCTTTCGCGCGTGCGCAGAATTAGTGCGACAGCACGGATCGACGACCGGGGGCGCCTGGTGCTCCCCATCGAGATGCGTCGTCGACTCGGCCTGTGCGCGGGAGACGAGCTCAGGATCAGCGAGGAAGGTGACGGGATCCTTCGCATCGAGAGTCGGCAAGCAGCCGCGCGGTCGCTGATCGGCTCCGCTGGGCCCGCGGAGCACTCGGTGGTCGATGAGCTGCTCGACGACCGGCGCCGACAGGCGGCGGCCCAGGCGCGGGATGCCAAGCCGCACTCGTGACCGTGGCACTCGACGAGCCGGCGCTGCTGGCGCTGCTGTTCGGCGAGCCCGGCGCTGAGACCGTGGCTGACGCGGTCGCGGCGGGCTGCGGTCAGCGCGGTCAACCTCAATCAAACATCGCCGCCGCCGTGATACCGGCGCGCTCCGCGAACGAGCGATAGGGTCGTGGCCGCTTGAACACGGAGGCCTTCATCACCTGCGCGGTCACCGGCTCGGGCGACGCCGCGGGCAAGACGCCTCATCTACCGGTGGAGCCAGCTCAGATCGCCTCAGCAGCGGTCGAGGCCGCGCGAGCGGGGGCGGCAATCGCGCACATCCACGTGCGTGACCCGGCGACCGGCCGGGCCTCCCGTCATGTTGCGCTGTATCGCGAGGTCGTGCGGGCCATCCGCGCGGCGGACGTCGACGTCGTGATCAACCTGACCGCAGGCATGGGCGGGGACCTCGTCCTCGGCGGGGTGGACTCCCCGCTGCCGCCCCGCGCTGACGCAACCGACATGGCCGGCGCCGATGAGCGTCTGGCCCACGTCAATGAGCTCCGGCCAGAGATCTGCACGCTCGACTGCGGGACGATGAACTTCGCCGCGGGCGGCGACTACGTGATGGCCAACACCCCCGACATGCTTCGTGCGATGGCGCGCCGGATCCAGAGTCTCGGCGTCCGTCCGGAGCTCGAGGTGTTCGACACCGGACACCTGGTGATGGTCAAGGAACTGATCGCCGAGGGCCTGATCGACGAGCCAGCGCTGATCCAGCTGTGCTTGGGGATCCCATACGGCGCTCCGGACGACCCGGGGACGCTGCTTGCGATGGTTGCCCAGCTGCCAGCGGGAGCGGTCTTCTCGGCCTTCTCGATCGGGCGGATGCAGCTTCCGTACGTCGCGATGGCAGCCCTGGCCGGCGGCAACGTCAGGGTGGGACTCGAGGACAACCTGTATCTGGCCCGCGACCAGCTCGCGAGCAACGAGCAGCTCGTGCAGCGCGCAGTCACGATCCTGGAGGCGATGAACGTTCGCGTGCTGGGCCCGGAGGAGGTGCGGGATCGCCTGAGGCTCCAGCGGCATGCGTGAGGAGCGGGACACCAAGCCGAGAACGGCAGCCCTGCTGGGCGGGGGAGTGATCGGCGGCGGCTGGGCCGCTCGCCTGCTGTTGGCCGGCGTCGACGTCCGCCTGTATGACCCGGCGAGCGATGCGGAGCAGGGCGTGATCGCGACGCTCGACCGCGCGCGCCGCGCATGGCGGCGGCTGACGATGGCGCCACTGCCTCCGGAGGGATCGCTGACCGTCACCGACTCGATCAGCGAGGCGGTGAGCGACGCCGAACTCGTGCAGGAGAGCGCGCCCGAACGCGAGGCGCTCAAGCGCGAGTTGCTGTCGCAGGCGAGCCACGCCGCGCTGTCGACGGCGATCATCGCGAGCTCGACATCGGGGCTGCTGCCATCGAGGCTGAGCACCGACATGGACGGCCCGGAGCGCTTTCTCGTCGCCCACCCGTTCAACCCCGTCTATTTCCTGCCGTTGGTCGAGCTGGTTGGCGGTCCGCAAACGGCCACAAGCACGATCGAGCACGCTGCGAGCATCTACCGCTCGCTCGGTATGCGGCCACTCGTGGTCCGCCGCGAGATCGACGGCTTCATCGCCGACCGGCTGCTCGAGGCCCTCTGGCGCGAAGCGCTGTGGCTGGTCAACGACGACGTCGCCACGGTCGAGGAGGTGGACGACGCAATCACGTACGGAGCCGGATTGCGATGGGCGGCGATGGGGATCTTCCTGACCTATCGCC
This sequence comes from uncultured Solirubrobacteraceae bacterium, assembly GCA_955652345.1. GTDB lineage: Bacteria > Actinomycetota > Thermoleophilia > Solirubrobacterales > Solirubrobacteraceae > Palsa-465. The sequence goes on from CATPBV010000072.1 coordinate 3,907, forward strand.
TGGGCGGCGGAGAAGGTGGTATGCGTCACTTCCTCGAGCAGTTCGGGCCCGCGCTGGCGCTGCCCTGGACCCACCTGACCGACGTCCCCACCCTCGATCAGGCGCTGCTGGAGAAGCTCGTGACCCAATCGGACGCCCAGGCGGATGGCCGCTCCGCCGACGAGCTGATGCGGGTCCGGGACGACTGCCTCGTGGCGATCCTCCAGGGCCTCAGAGGCCAGTCGTTCGGCGCAGGCGAGGCGCTCGCCCGCTACGAGCGCGCGCTGATCGGCGACTCCGCGGCACACTTGCGCGACGCTACGGACGACGCGGGCGGGACGCTCAGGCTGCACCAGGTGATCGTGCCCACCGACTGGATCGATTACAACGGCCACCTGACCGAGAGCCGCTACCTCGATGTGCTCGCCGAGTCCACCGACGCGTTCCTGCGCCTGATCGGCATCGACGGCGACTACATCGCCGACGGGCACTCCTATTACACGGTGGAGACACATATCAGGCACATCGCGGAGGCGTCGGCGGGCGAGCATCTGTATACCGAGACGCGACTGCTCGCCCACGATCAGAAGCGGCTGCACCTGTTCCACGAGATGCGCCGCCAGGGAGACGAGACGCTTCTCGCCACGGGCGAGCACATGCTGCTGCACGTCGACCGGACCGCCGCTGCGACCGCCCCCGCCGAGCCCGCCGTGCTGGCGTCGCTTTCGGCGATCGCCGATACCCAACGCGAGCTTCCGTGGCCAGAGGCCGCGGGCCGGGTGGGGCGCCGCCCCTGACAGCGATCTGACCGCTCAAGATCGTGCCTCGCGAGCCGATATCAACGGTGTGTTACGGCGCTGGCAATCTGGGTCGCTCGCGGGAATTGCCGCCCAACTGCTGCTCGC
>CATPBV010000073.1 GCA_955652345.1 uncultured Solirubrobacteraceae bacterium
AGCGCCGGCCGTGCTCGAGCTCGCCCGCCAGCGCCCACGCCTCGTCCCGTCCCTCCTGCTCGAGCAGCGACAGGCGGTCCTCGCGCAGGCAGCGCTGCGGGAAACGCGCCAGCTCCCGGGCGAGCTGTTCGGCGGCCGCCCTGCTCTCACCGTCGGCAACCACCCGGTTGGCGAGCCCCATCCGCAGCGCCTCTGGAGCGCTGACCGGGCGCCCCGTCAACACCATGTCCATCGCCTGGCTGACGCCGATCAGGCGCGGCAGCCGCACCGTGCCGCCATCCATCAGCGGCACTCCCCAGCGCCGGCAGAACACCCCGAACACCGCGCTCTCCTCGGCGACGCGCAGGTCGCACCACAGCGCAAGCTCGAGCCCGCCGGCGACCGCGTGGCCGGCGACCGCCGCGATCACCGGCTTCGACAACCGCATCCGCGTGGGGCCCATCGGCCCGTCCCCGTGGGCGTCCACGCGGTTGCCCTCCGGCGTGCCTACGGTCTTGAGGTCGGCGCCCGCGCAGAACACGCCGCCCTCGCCGTGGAGCACCGCGACTGCGGCATCGGCGTCGGCCTCGAACGACCTGAAGGCGTCCGCAAGCTCGGCAGCCGTCGCACCGTCGACCGCATTCCGGCGCTCGGGACGGCTCAGCAGCACGGTCGTGACCGGGCCGTCGCGCTCGGTCCGCACCGCCGCGCTCATCGACTGCAAGCGCTCACCCGGGCAGAGCGCGCTCGACGATCGCTCGGGCGTCGACCTTCGGCCCGAGGGTCCCGTACACGCGGCCGCAGTCGCCTCCGAGCCGGGACGCGCAGAAGGCGTCGGCGACTGGCTCGGGGGCGTCACGGACGAGCAGCGAGGCCTGGAGCGCGAGCGCCAGGTCCTCGACCATGCGCCTGGCCTGGAACTGCGGCTCGTCTGCGGCGAACAGCTGATCGATCCGTTCCCGGACGCGCGAGAGGTGCTCGTCGAGCCGCCGGTCCCCGCCGGCCCCGAGCTCGCACTCCGCCAGGAAGGCGGGCAGGCCCTCGGGCTCGCGCGCCATCGCGCGCAGGACGTCGAGCGCCGCAACGTTCCCTGAGCCCTCCCAGATCGAGTTGAGCGGAGCGTCGCGGTAGAGCAGCGGCATCCCGGAATCCTCGACGAAGCCATTGCCTCCCAAGCACTCGAGCGCCTCCGCGGCGTGCGCGGGCGCGCGCTTACAAACCCAGTACTTCATCACCGCCGTGGCGAACCGCCGGAAGGCGCCCTCACCATCGTCGTAGCTGCGCGCGACCCGCATCGCGCTGACCGTGGCCGCTTCGGACTCGATCGCCAGATCCGCAAGGACGTTCAGCATCGCCGGCTGATCCACGAGCAGCGCTCCGAATGCACGGCGGTGGCGAGCATGGTGGATCGCCTCGACCGTTCCGCGGCGAAGGCCCGTCGTGGCGCCGAGCAGGCAATCGAGCCGGGTGTGGTTGACCATCCGGATGATCGCCGGGACGCCGCGGCCCTCTTCGCCCACGAGGCGCCCCTCGATCCCCCGGAACTCGACCTCGGAGGAGGGCAGCGAGCGCGTCCCGAGCTTGTCCTTCAGCCTCTGGAACTCCATCCCGGGGCCCCGCTCGACGAGGAAGCACGACAGGCCGCCTGGGGCCTGCGCAAGGACGAGGAACACGTCGCACGGGGGATACGAGCAGAACCACTTGTGGCCGTTCAGCTCGTAGCGCCCGTCGCCGACCGGCTCGGCCCGGGTGATGTTGGCGCGCACGTCAGAGCCACCCTGCCGTTCGGTCATGGCCATCCCCGCAAGCGCACCCGAGTCGTAGTCGGGAAGCGTGAGCCGGGGCTCCCATTCCGCCGCCAGCTCCGGCGCGCCGTCGCGGAGCGCCGGCACCGCCGCGTAGGTCATCGACACAGGGCACATGACGCCGTCGTTGGCGTTGCTCCACAGCATGAACAGCGCGGCGCGGACGACGTGGCCCCCGGGGTCGCCCGTTCGCCACGGCAAGCCGTGCACCTCACGCTCTATCGCGCCCTTCAGGAGCCAGTGCCAGGAGGGGTCGAGCTCGACCTCGTCGATCCGGTTGCCGAAGCGGTCATGGGTCCTGAGCACCGGGAGGTTGCGCTCGGCGCGTCGGCTGTGCTCGAGCGTCTCCGGACTGCCGGCAACGGCGCCCGCATCGCGTGCGCGGTCCATGCCCCAGCCGCCGCCTTCGCGTTCGAGCGCTTCGCGCAGCGCGACGTCGACTTCGAACAGGTTGATTGGCTGAAGCGGCGGTGGCTGGTTGAGCACCTCGCGGGCCGGATCGGAGACGTCGACCGTGCTCATCGGCGGCAGCGCGAACCTACGCAGCTGCGGCGAGCATCTGCTCCGCCACACGGTCGGTGGCCTCGTGCGTGCCTCCCAGGAGCCGACGCGAGAGCTGCGCCCGGCGGAAGAACAAGGGCGCATCGTGCTCCCAGGTCGCGCCGATGCCGCCGTGCACATTGATCATCGAGCGCGCCGCGAAGTCGAGCGCGCGACCAGACGCCGAGCGGGCGGCGCTCGCGGCAAGCGGGAACTCCGAGGGGTTGGATTCCCCGGCCCAGCCCGCGTAGTACTGAAGCCCGCGGGCGTTCTCCTGCCGGCGCAGCACCTCGGTCAGCTCGTGCTTGATCGCCTGGTAGGACCCGATCGCCCGCCCGAACGTGAAACGCTCCTTCGCGTACGCGACGCTGACCTCCAGGCACGTCTGAACTGCGCCGAGCGATTCGGCGGCGATCAACGCCTGAGCGAGATACCAGGCTCCGGCGACCGCGTCATGCGTCGAGACCTTGTCGGACGCTCCGCCCAGCAGGCGGCCGCGAGCGGCTGAGAAGCTCACGTGTCCCAGCGAGCGGGTCGCGTCGTAGCGCATCACCGGCTCGATCGTCACGCCTTCGGCCTGCGCCTCGATCGCCCCGGCTACAACCGCGCCGCCGGCCGTCTCGCCGATCGCCACGAGCAGGTCGGCGCCCGGCGCGTCGGGAACGAACGCAACGGAGCCCTCGAAGACGACTCCATCGCCCTCGATTGTCGCTTCCGGCGCCTCGTTGCGCGCCATCCCGGCCTTCGCCTCGACCGTCCAGCTGGGGTCGAGATCGCCGGGCGGACGGGCGGGTACGTACACCGGCCGCAGCTCGCCGGCTGCCACCGCGGGCAGTGAAGAGTCGCCGGCGTCCTGAAGGATCGCGGTGGCGGGGAACAACCCGAGCACCGGGACTGAAGCCAGCACACGGCCACACTCCTCGGCGACTAGCAGCGCGTCGAACGTGCCGAGGCCCGCGCCGCCGTACTCCTCGGCGATCAGGAGGCCCGGCCAGCCCGCCTCGACCGCCGTCGGCCACAGGTCGGGGAGCGCCGAAGGATCCTCCAGCGCGGCGCGAGCGGCCTCGAGGTTCGGATGGCGTGAGAGCGCACCGCGGGCAGCCTCGCGAAGCAGCATCTGCTCATCTGAGAGGGCAAAGTTCACGCCACCGTCTCCCGCTCCTTGGCGCGGAGCTCGCTAAACGGAATGCCCTTGTCGAGGCGAGGTTCAGGCGGCAGGCCGAGCACACGCTCGCCGATCGTGTTGCGAAGGATCTGCTCGGTACCGCCGGCGATCTTCAGACCAGGCAGGAACGAGACCAGATAGCTCCACTCGGTACTCGACTCCAGGGCGTCCGGACCGATCACGTCGACCGATAGCTCGGCGGCAGCGATCCCCGCGTTGACGAGGGTGACCTTCGCAAGACCCGCCTCAGGTCCCGGGATCTGTCCCTTTAGCAGCATTGTCAGCGCGCGATAGCCGTTGAAGCGCACGGCGAGCAGCTCGCTGATGATCTCCCCCAGCTGCTGGCGGACCTCGGGGCTCTTGCGTGCCGTGGGGTCGGCGGCGAGCGCCTCGGCCAGCCGGGTCGGGGAGCCGTAGTTCTCGAGACCGAAGCCGATCGTCAGGCGCTCGAACATCAGCACGGTCAGCGCCGTCCCCCATCCGTTGCCGACGCCGCCCACGACGGCATCCTCGGCGAGCGAGACCTCGTCCAGAAAGACCTCGTTGAACTCGGCCTCGCCGGATATCTGCCGGAGGCCCCGGACGGTGACGCCGGAGGCATCCATCGGAACGATGAACATCGTCAGACCGCGGTGCTTGGGGACGTCCGGGTCTGTGCGCGCCAGCAGCAAGCCGAACGAGGCAAAGTGGGCGTTCGTCGTCCACACCTTCTGGCCGCTCAGAGTCCAGGTGCCATCGTCAGCTTGCCGGGCGCGGGTCTGGATGGCCGCCAGGTCAGAGCCCGCGGCGGGCTCCGAGAACAGCTGACACCAGACCTCGTCGCCGTGCAGCATCGGGCCGAGATAGCGGCCCTTCTGCTCTTCTGAGCCGTGGGCGATGATGCACGGTCCAAGCATCCCGATCCCGATCACATCGAGGATCCCGGGAACCTCTGCGCGCGAGATCTCCTGGTTGACGGTGACCTGCTCGATCGGGCCGAGACCTTGGCCGCCGTACTCGCGCGGCCAGGTGACCGCCGCAAGGCCGGCCTCCGCCAGCTGTCGCTGCCAGGCGCGTCGTGCGCCGATGTACTCCATGTCCTCGTAAGACCCGGTCCGTGGCGGAGCCTGCTCCTTGTTGGCCTCGAGCCAGGCGCGCCCCTGTTCGCGGTATGCAGCCTGTTCGGGAGTGTCGTTCAGGTCCACCGTGCCTCCGTCTCGAGCATCAATTCAAG
>CATPBV010000074.1 GCA_955652345.1 uncultured Solirubrobacteraceae bacterium
CCAATCCAGCCGCCTCTCGGGAGCCGGCCCCGACCGCTGCGTAGGGTGCCGGGCCGGGCGCAGAATCCAGGCGCTCCGCCCCGCCCATCGCTCACGCTGCCGGAGCTCGAACGCTGGGTCGAGAACGGCGCGGACTGGAGGGCGCTCGAGGTCTCCGATGAGCTTGCCGTCGTCGAGCTTCGCACCTGCTTCGGCGAGCCCGTCGACACGCTCGAGAGCACGGATCCGCGACTGATCGAGTACGTGCGCGCTCAGCGCCCGGGCTGAGAGGGAGCGACATGCGGGCGCCGCGCGGACGTCCGGGCGGCGAGATCCTCCACCAGCTCGGCGGCACGCGCGGCACCATCGTTGACCGCGGCCCACGCCGATAGCTGCCTCGTGCGCGTCGCGAACGACGGATCGGATAGCGCACGACCGGCCGCGAGGGCCACCGCTCGCGGGCTCAGCAGCCTCCAGGGCAAGCGCACGCCGACGCCCGCCCAGGCCACGCGTGCGGCGTTCTCGGGCATGTCGCCGGAGTGTGCGACAGCGAGCACCGGGCAGCCGCAGGCGAGCGCGCGCGCGAGCGTTCCGTGGCCCGCGTGGCAGATCACGAGCGAGCACCGGCGCATCGACTTCGAGTACGAGATCCACTCGACCAGGCGAGCGTTTGCAGGGACCTTGAGCGGCGCCCGGAGCGGCTTGCGGTTCGAGCTCGCGAGCACGCGCACGTCCTCGCTCGCGAGGCCGGTGACCGTCGCTCGCAGCAGCCGCTGCTCGGGATCCTGCGCGGTGGACGGGGCGACCAGCACCAGCGGATCGTCCCCAGGCGGCGGCTCGACGTCCTCGAACGGGGGCTCCCACAGCAACGGACCGACGACGTGAACCTCGCTTGGCCAGGAGCGGGGGTATTCGAGCTGCGGGAAGGTGCCGACGATGCAGAGCTGGTCGCTGAGCCCGCCATGCAACCGGGCCACCGGCGCGAGCTCCAGCCGCGCCCGCGTCTCGTTCAGCTCGTCGCGGCCGCGGCGCAGCCCGCCCTCGAGCGTATGGGCGAGCAGCTCCCAACCTCGCCGGCCGAGCGCGGTGCGCGGCGGCATCATTCCCGAGGCGTAGGGCGGAAAGCCCGCGATGCCGACCGGATACAGGTGCGGAATGAGCGTTGCGACCGGGACGCCCTCGAGCTCCGCCGCCATCGCCGGCGCCAGCGTCAGGATGTCGTGCACGACCACATCGGGCGCCAGCTCGGCGACCAGCGGCCGGGTATGGGCGGTAGCGAGCACCACCGCCTCGTACGGGCCGACCGGCTGCTCGCGGGTCGGAAAGACGGGGTACTCGGGGGCGGCGAGAAATCGCATGCCGGCGGCCTCAACGGGCTCGCGCCAGCGCGACCAGGTCTCATAGGTGACATCGTGCCCTCTGGCGGCGAGACGCGCGCCGAGCGCGAGCATCGGAAACGCGTGGCCGGGCTGCCCGAACGCGCCCAGGAAGAAGCGAAAGCGGGCCGCCGGGCCCGTCACCCCGCCAGCTCGGCGAGCGCGCGCAGCTGCTCGACCCGCTCTGGCGCGGTGAACGCCATCGGCGTCACCATCAGCGTGCCGACTCCGGCGTCGCGAAACGCCGCGAGGCGGTCGCGCACGACCTCCCGCGGGCCGCACAGCGACACCATGTCGATCAGCTCGTCGGGTATTGCCGCCGCCGCCTCATCCTTCTTTCCGTCGAGGTAGAGGTCCTGGATCTCGCCGGCGGCCTGCTCGAAGCCGTATCGCATCACGAGCTGGTTGTAGAAGTTCTGCTTGCGCGAGCCCATTCCGCCGATATACAGCGCGAGCACCGGTCGCATCAGGTTCCGCGCAGCCTCACGGTCATCCGAGACATACGCGTTGACCATCGGTGCGATCTCGAATCCTTCGAGCGTGCGTCCCGCACGGCTGGCCCCCTGCGCGAGCAGAGCCCGAAGGTCAGCTACGTGCTCCGGAGAGAAGAACGTTGGAATCCAGCCGTCGGCGATCTCGGCCGCCAGCGCCGTGTTCTTCGGACCGATCGCCGCCAGGTAGATCGGGATCCGCGGTTGGACAGGGCCGATCATCAGCTTCAGTGCCTTGCCCGGACCGTCGGGCAGCGGCAGCTCGAGCGTCTCGCCCCGGTACTGCACGCGTTCGCGGGCGAGCGCCATGCGCACAACCGCGACGTAGTCGCGAGTTCGCTGAAGCTGCTGGCCGAAGCGCTGTCCGTGCCAACCCTCCGCCACCTGGGGTCCCGACGTTCCGAGCCCGAGGACCATCCGGCCGCCTGACAGCTCGTCGAGGGTCGCCGCCGTCATCGCGGTCATCGCTGGGCTGCGCCCGGGCATCTGGAAGATGGCCGAGCCGAGCTTCACCTTGCTGGTGCCCGCCGCAAGCCATGCGAGCACGGTCGCGGCATCCGAGCCGTACGCTTCCGCGGCCCACACCGAGTCGTAGCCGAGTCGCTCGGCCTCCTGCACCACCTGGAGCTGGTCCTGCGGGCCCATGCCCAGGCCCCAGTAGCCGACGTGCACCCCAAGCTTCATCTGCTGACTCCTTTCCGACTCGGCGGGACGAGCGCCGGCGAGCGATCGCCTGCCCGAGGGTGCAGAACCCTACGCCAAGGCCTGGCGGCTCTGCCCTCCCGTCGGCGCTTACGAGCCGGCGGGCTCGGGAATGACAGGAGTTGACAGCGATGACAACGCACAGCGAACTCCAGCTGGGCGGCGCGATGCACGCGGGCTTCGATGAGGTTCTGACGCCCGACGCCCTCGATTTCGTCGGCGCGCTCGAGCACGAGTTCGGGGAGCGGCGACGGGAGCTCCTTCAGGCTCGCGCCAAGCGGAGAGCCCGGCTAGCAGAAGGAGAGATGCTCGACTTCCTTCCGCAGACTCGCGAGATCCGTGAGGCCGATTGGCACGTGGCGCCGGTCCGTGCAGATCTTGGGCAGCGGTGGGTCGAGATCACCGGGCCGACGGACCGCAAGATGACGATCAACGCGCTGAACTCAGGCGCTGACGGATTCATGGCCGACTTCGAGGATGCCAATTCGCCGATCTGGAGGAACATGGTCATAGGGCAGATCAACCTCCGCGACGCGATCGATGGGACGATCACCTACGACGGCTCCGATGGCCGCCACTACGAGCTCGCCGAGAATCCCGCGACGCTCCACGTCCGTCCTCGCGGGTGGCATCTGCCCGAGCGCCACCTCGTTGTCGACGGCCGGCCGGTCACAGGGGCGCTGTTCGACTTCGGCTTGTACTTCGTCAATTGCGCTCGGCGCCTGCTGGCTCGCGGGACCGGGCCGTACCTCTATCTGCCGAAGCTCGAGTCCCACCTCGAGGCGCGCCTGTGGAACGACGTGTTCTGCTTCGCGCAGGACATCCTCGGGATCCCGCACGGCACGATCAAGGCCACGGTCCTGATCGAGACGTTTCCCGCGGCGTTCGAGATGGACGAGATCCTGTACGAGCTGCGCGAGCACTCGGCGGGGCTCAATGCGGGGCGCTGGGACTACATCTTCTCGGCGATCAAGTGCTTTGGAGAGCGAGCCGAGATGGTTCTGCCCGACCGGGCGGACGTCACGATGACCGTGCCGTTCATGCGTGCGTACACGGAGCTGCTGGTGGCGACGTGCCATCGCCGCGGGGCCCATGCGATCGGTGGCATGGCGGCGCTGATCCCGTCCCGTCGCGACGAGCAGGCTAACGCCGAGGCGCTCGAAGGCGTGCGCGAGGACAAGCAACGCGAGGTCTCACAGGGCTACGACGGGACCTGGGTGGCGCATCCGGATCTCGTCCCGGTTGCGCGGGAGGTATTCGAGCGGGGCCTGGGTGGCACCCCCAACCAGCTCGGACGCCGTCGAGACGACGTTCACGTGAGCGCGCGCGACCTGCTCGACCTCGCCTCGACCCCGGGCGAGATCACCGAGGCAGGTCTGCGCACGAACGTGTCGGTCGCCTTCCAATACATCTCGTTCTGGGTCTCTGGCAGGGGCGCCGCCGCGATCAACTCGCTGATGGAGGACGCCGCAACGGCCGAGATCTCACGCGCGCAGATATGGCAGTGGGTCCACCACGGATCCAAGCTGAGCGACGGGCGCACGGTTACCCGCGACCTTGTGAGGCAGATCCTCGACGAGGAAACCGCCAAGATCCGCGAGAGCGTGGGGGAGGACAGCTGGCGAGCCGGGCGCCCCGCGGAGACCCGCGAGATCTTCGACCGGGTGGCGCTCAGCCCGGAGCTGATCGAGTTCCTGACGCTCGTCGCGTACGACTATCTCGACTAGCGCCTCAGTCGCCGAGCGCCGCCCGCAGAACCTGAGCGCTATGCAGCGCCTTGCGACCGGTACCGGCGGTGATCTGGGTGCGGCAGGAGAACCCGTCCGCGACGATCATCGTTTCCGCTGGGGCGGCTCGCACCGCCGGCAGCAGCGCGCGCTCGGCGGCGAGCATCGAAATCCGGTAGGGCTCCCCGTCGAGATACCCGAACGACCCGGCCATCCCGCAGCAGCCCGCCTTCGGGTCATCGACCTCGAGCCCGGTGGCGCGAAGCAGCTCGCGCGCGCCCTCGAGCCCGATCACCGCCTCCTGGTGGCAGTGCCCGTGCATCACCGCGCGACCCCGCAGGGTCCCCGGCCGCCATCCGGTCGGATGGCGCGAGAAGAGCTCGTCGAGCACGACCGCCTGGCCGTGTAGCCGGCGCGCCTGCTCGTCGCCGGGCATCAGCTTCCGGAGCTCGTCTCGGAACACCGACGCGCAGCTGGGCTCGAGCATCACAACCGGCACGCCCGCCAACAGCGGCTCCGAGAGCTCGTCGAGGACCCGGCGCAGCGTGCGCTTGGCGGCTCCGAGCATGCCGAAGTCGTACAGGGGCCGGCCGCAGCAGAGCTCGCTACGGGGCAGCTCGACGGCGTAGCCCGCGGCCTCGAGCAACTCGGTGGCGGCGATTCCGACCTCGGGCTCGAACAGGTTCGTGAACGTGTCCGGCCAGAGGAGCACTCGTCGATCGCCGCCGGCGGGGCTCGGGCCGCGAGCGGCGAACCACTCCCTGAACGTGCGCGGAGCGAACGACGGCGCGCGACGCTCGCGAGCGATTCCCAGCAGCCGCTTGCCCGTCGGGGCGAGCCACGCGGAGTGGCTCATGGCATTGACCAGGCGGGGCGCGCGGGCGGCCCACTGCCCCCACCAGGGCAGGTAGCCGAGCGCGTAGTGGTGCAGTGGGCGCACTCGGCGCGCGAAATAGTGGGCCAGGAACTCCGCCTTGTACGTGGGAATGTCGACGTTCACCGGGCACCCTCCGGTGCAGCCCTTGCACGAGAGGCACAGGTCGAGCGATTCCTTGACCGCGCGGTCGCGCCATCCGTTGACCACGGGATCGCCCATCAGCATCTCGAACAGCAAGCGCGCGCGGCCCCGGGTGCTGTGACGCTCCTCGCGGGTCACCTGGAAGCTCGGGCACATCGTCAGCGAGCCGAGGTTGCGGCACTTGGCCATTCCGAAGCACCGCTCGACAGCGGTCGCGAAAGACCCGTGGTCATCGGGGTACGCGAAGTGCGTCTTCAGCGCCGGGGGGCGGTAGTCCGGCCCGAGCCGCAGCCCCTCATCGAGCTTGACGTCGCCGATCAGGCGATTGGGGTTCATCTTGGCGTCGGGGTCCCAGATTCGCTTGAACTCGCGGAAGGCGTCCATCAGCTCCGGACCGAACATCTTCGGGAGCAGCTCGGCCCGCCCGTGGCCCTCCCCGTACTCGCCCGCAAGCGAGCCTCCATACGAGACCACCAGGTCGGCCGCCTTCTCCATGAACGAGCGGAATGTGCGCAGTCCGGCCGTCGAACGCAGGTCGAAGTCCATCCGCGTGTGGACGCAACCCTGGCCAAAGTGCCCGTAGTAGACGCAGCGGTAGCCGTGCTCGTCGAGCAGACGCTGGAAATCCCGCAGATACGCGCCAAGACGGTCGGGGTGAACGGCTGCGTCCTCCCAGTTCCCTTCGCCCTCCATGTAACCGGGGGCGCGGCTGTCGCCGACCGCGCTCTCTCGCACCTTCCACACCCCCGCCTGCTCGGCCATATCGCTCACGACCGTGGCTTTCAGGTGCGGGCCGTACTCCCCGAGCGCCCTCAGCGCCCGCATCGTCAGCTCCGTCGCGGTCGCGGGATCGTCGGCTCCGTACTCGGCGTAGAGCCAAGCGCGGCCCTCGGGCAGCAGCGAGCGCTCGCCTTCGAGACGACCCTTGGCCTTCATGTTGCGGATCAACTGGTCGTCGAATCCCTCGAGCCCGATCGGATCGGTGGCGATGATCGCCGGCACTGAGTCGGCCGCGATGAACACGTCGGGGTAGGACAGGACGATCGTCCGCCGATGCTGCGGGCTCGGGACCAGGCGGACGGTCGCCTCGAGGATGTTCACGCAGGTGCCCTCGGAGCCGACGAGCGCGCGCGCCACGTGAAAGCCGTTCTCGGGCAGCAGCTCGTCGAGGTTGTAGCCCGACACGCGCCGGGGAATGTCAGGGAACTCGGCACGCACCCGCTCGGCGCATCGGTTGCGCAGCTTCAGCAGCCCTGCGTACACCTCGCCGCGCCGGCCGCCGGCGGCGATGATCCGCTCGAGCTCGCGGTCGTCGGTTGCGCCGACCCGCATCCGCGTGCCGTCGTACAGCAGCACCTCGAGCTCGTGAACGTTGTCGCTCGTCTTACCCGCCATCATCGAGTGGGTGCCGCAGGAGTTGTTGCCGAGCATCCCCCCGAACGTGCAGTACTCGTGGGTCGCGGGGTCCGGTCCGTAGGTCAGGTGGTGGCGCTCGGCGGCATCGCGGAGCTGGTCGCAGATCACGCCCGGCGCCACGCGCGCCCGCCTTGAGTCGGGATCGAGCTCGACGATCTGGTTGAAGTACTTCGAGTAGTCGATGACCACCGCGACGTTGGTGGTCTGCCCGCTCGGCGCCGTTCCGCAGCCGCGTGGCAGCACCGGAGCCCTGTGCTCACGGCAGATCTCGACGGCGGCGATCACGTCCTCGGCGTCGCGCGGGATCACGACGCCAAGCGGGACAGCGCGGTAGATCGAGAAGTCGTTTGCGTACATCCCGCGAGAGCCCGCGTCGAAGCGGACCTCGCCCGAGACAGCGGCGCGCAGCCCTCGCTTGAGCCCGGACAGGTCCACGCGATTACCCCACGGACCGGCTAGGACGCTGCCCGGGCCTTCATCCACTCGGCCTTGTGGGCGCGCTTGGCAGCCTGATAGTCCGCGAGCGCCTGCGGCGAGTCGACGTCGCCGAGCGTCGGGTGCGCGGGCACGAGCTCGCGCGCGACCTCCACGCCGAAGCGCTTGGCGAGGACCGCGCCGAGCGCCTTTACCTTCATCTCTCCGAACCCGGGCAGTGCGCTGAGATTGGCGCGCAGAGCGGCCCCATCGGTCGTATCGCCCCAGACGCGGGACGCGTCCCCGTCGTAGTGGTCTCGGATGTGCACGGCAAGGTCGTGCACGCGGCGGGCCATCGAGCCCGGGAAGCGGTGGATCGCCGGCGGCGTCCGGAACACCGGCTCGAGGTCGGCCGTCGCCAGCGTCTCGGCGTCGAGACTCCCGATCCGCTCGCGGATTGCCAGCGGTCCACTGAAGGCCTTCTGGACGGTTATCTGCTGGTCGAGCGCGAAGCCGATCAGGAGCGCGAACGGGTCCGATGCGATCAGCGTGTTTGACTCGTCGGAGTCGGTGAAGTAGAGGCGGTCGGGCATCTGCCGATCATAACTACGACGTGAACGACAGCGTGCCCGAGCTGTCAGCCCGCAGCGACCCTGTGGCGCTCTGCGCAAGCGCGACCAGCACTCCGCCCCCCGATGTCGACCTGCTCAGTGCGTACTTGGCGCGGGGGCGCAGATCGGTGACGACCGTCGTGACCCCGCCCGACGGGACCCTGAACGTGATGCGCCCGCTCAGCGGGGCCCTGTCCGAGCTCGCGAACACCGTCGCCCACGTGCGGCCCGTGCCCGCGATCATGCAGCCCTCAGCCCCGCCGGTCGCCGCCAGGACAGACACCGAGCCGGCCCGCGCCTCAAACACGGTGAGCCAGCTCTGGACACGATTGGCGGCCGACGGATGCACGTCCAGCCGGTAGGCCTTGCTGGAGCCGAAGATGTTCGTGACCGTCTCGGTGTGGCCCGCGGGCAGCACGACGGCGACTCGTCCCGCGTACCCGGTGTGGCCCGCGCCGGGAACGTCGTAGGCGGAGACGCCGAGCCCCTGGCCGACCGCGGCGGTCGGGTCGCCGCCGAGGTTGAATGACATCCGCTGATCACCGGCCGACGAGGACGTGACTTGGCTCTGGTCGTGGACGACCACCACGTCGGGGCGGAGCATCAGCACCGTCCGAGTCCAGTCCTGGACGTCTACGGCCGAGCCATACCGAGGGAAGCTGCCCTGAAGGCCGGTGGCGCGCGCGATCGCCCACGCACCGGCATCGCGGTAGCCGGCGATCCGCGCACGATTGCCATCGGCGCGGGTGCGCTGGCCGGGCTGCGCGGCGGGTCCGGTGCCGGCGTAGAGGATGTTGTAGATGTCGCGCGCGCCCGTGTCGCCGAACTGGTCGTCGTACAGCTGGTTGTCCCAGGCGTCTTGTGTCCCGGCCAGGTGTCGCATCAGCTGCGCCGGTACGTTGACGAGCAGCGGGTGCGAGCCGCTCGTGATCACGACAGCACCCTTCTCGAACAGTTCCTCGCCGGACCCTCCATATCCCACCGAGGGGCCGCCGACGAAGTCGGCGTAGAGCGCGCCGGTGCTCCAGGAGGAGCGCATCGCGACCTCCTCTAGCCCGTGTGCCAGGTACGACAGCGGCGCGCGTCGGAAGCCACCGGGGTGCAGCGTCGGGTTCTGGAAGAGCATCTCGAGCCAGGCGGTTCGCCCGTCGGCACCCTCGCCGCGCGCGGCGTCCGCCTCGAGCTGCCGCGTGGCGCCCGCGAGCGGATCATGTGCCTGCTGCATGATCGCCGCCTGCACGGCGAGGACCGGCGGCGAGAGCACCGGCACGTTCTGGCCCTCGTAGGAGACACCGAAGTCCTCCGCGGTCACGCGGTTGGGCCACGAGGTCTCCAGCAGATACCGGGCATTGGCGTGCAGCCACGGGAAGGCGTGCCGTCCGCGGAGGGCGTCGATCCCCGCGCGGAGCGCATCGCCAGCAGCGGGAGGTCGGTGTTGAGAGTGGCGAGCGGGCCGTAGTTCCACCCCTCCGACCACCCCCCGCCGGAGAGGTTCCGGGCGTAGTAGGGACG
>CATPBV010000075.1 GCA_955652345.1 uncultured Solirubrobacteraceae bacterium
GCACGGGCACTATCTCGAGCGCGAGCCGTCCGCGCTGGACGGCGCGCGCGGCGCGCTCCTGGGACCTCAACGCAAACGCGTCCTGGTCCTCGCGCGAGACGCTGAAGTCGCTGGCTACGTTCTCGGCTGTCTCGGGCATCGAGTCCGTACCAACCGCCGAGGCGAGCAGCGGGTTGACGAACCGCCAGCCGATCGTGGTGTCGAAGATCTCGGCCCGCCGGCTGAACGGCTGGTCCGCCTTGCCGACCACGAACGGCGCACGGCTCATGCTCTCGACGCCGCCTGCGATCACGATCTCGGCCCCGCCAGTCTGGATCTGCCGGTTGGCGATCAGAACCGCCTCCATGCCCGACGCGCACAGCCGGTTGATCGTCGCTCCGGGCACGCTCTCCGGCAGCCCCGCGAGCAGCGCCGCCATCCGAGCGACGTTGCGGTTGTCCTCGCCTGCCTGGTTGGCGCAGCCGAGGATCACATCGTCGACCCGCTCAGGATCGAGCGCCGGGAAGCGGGCGGTCAGCTCGCGGATCGCGTGGGCCGCGAGATCGTCCGGACGGACAGGCGCGAGGACCCCGCCGTAGCGGCCGATTGGGGTACGCACTCCGCCGACGAGATATGCAACGTTCACGTCGGCGCCCCCGGCTCGCGATGGCCGGTCTCATCGCCAGCCCTGGCGACAGCGCTCTGGCCTCGGAATTCCGCGACAACCTCCCCGTCACCGCGCGTCACGGTCACGTCGTAGACGCCGCTGCGACCCGCCTGACTGCGCACCACCGCGCTCGCCCGCAGCTCGTCTCCCTCCCGCGCCGCCCGTAGGAACACGATCTCGCAGGCGCGCGCGACGGTGCGCTCCCCGGAGGAGTTGCAGGCGACGGCGAATGCGGTGTCCGCCAGCAGGAACACGTAGCCCCCGTGCGCGATCCCGTGGCCGTTGATCATCGCCTCGGACACCCGCATCCGCGCCACCGCGCGCCCCGGCGCCAGCTCCTCGATCTCGATCCCCAGGCGCCGCGAGGCCTCGTCGGCGGCGAACATCGCCTCCGCCAGAGCCTCAGGTTTCCGCGTGACGCCCATCGGCAACAATCCTACCGAACGGTCGGATGCCTTGGTATCCTACGGCCTTCGGCGATCCCCAAACAGGAGCGATGAGTATGTCCACGACGTCAGTCGAGACGGCCGCCACCCACCTGCTCGAGCGCCACCGCGAGACGCTCGAGGGCGCGCTCGAGGCGATCGCCACCCGCGGTTACTGGAGCCCGTACCCGGAGCTGCCCAAGGCGTACGGCGAAGAGGCGCCGGCGGCTGGCCTTCAGGCGTTCAAGGACACGCTCGGCCAGCGGTTCTCGCTCGAGCAGCCGTCGACCGGCGACTGGGTGGGCAGCGAGCGCTCGCCTTACGGCTTCGAGCTGGGCGTCACCTATCCCCGAGCTGACATCGACGCACTGATCGCCGCGGCGACCGCAGCGCTCGCGAGCTGGCGAGCCGCCGGCGTCGACGCCCGCACAGGCGTCGTGCTCGAGATCCTCGCGCGCTTGAACGCGCGCTCCCACGAGATCGCGCACGCAGTCATGCACACCACCGGCCAGGCGTTCCCGATGGCGTTCCAAGCAGGAGGACCTCACGCCCAGGACCGCGGCCTCGAGGCAGTCGCGTACGCGTATCAGGCGATGTCAGCCGTCCCTGAGGAGGCGCTCTGGGAGAAGCCACAGGGCAAGCGACCGCCGCTGCGGATGCGAAAGCGCTTCACCGTCGCGCCGCGCGGAGTGGCGCTCGTGATCGGCTGTAACACATTCCCGACCTGGAACGGCTACCCGGGGCTGTTCGCGAGCCTTGTGACTGGCAATCCCGTGATCGTCAAGCCGAGCTCACGGGCGATCCTGCCGCTGGCGATCACGGTGTCGGTTGCGCGCGAGGTTTTGAGCGAGGCTGGGCTCAGCCCGGACGCTGTGTCACTTGCGGTCAGCGGTCCCGGGGAGCGGATCGCGACCGTCCTCGCCAAGCGACCCGAGATCCAGGTGATCGACTACACCGGGTCGACGGTGTTCGGTGAGTGGCTCGAATGGGAGGCCCGGCAGGCCGTCGTGTTCACCGAGAAGGCGGGGGTCAACCCGATCGTGATCGACTCGACCGACGACTACCGCGGCATGCTCGCGAACATCGCGTTCACCCTGTCGCTCTACAGCGGGCAGATGTGCACCACCCCGCAGAACATCTTCGTGCCGCGGGAGGGGATCGACACCGACGAGGGACACCGGAGCTTCGACCAGCTGACGAGCGACCTCGGCTCGGCGATCGACGAGCTCCTGTCCGATCCGGCGCGCGCGACCGCGATCCTCGGCGCGATCGCCAACCAGGGAGTCATCGACCGCCTCGAGGGCGCCGCCGAGCTCGGGCACGTGGCGCTCGAGTCGAAGCCGGTCGAGCACCCGGAGCATCCGGACGCCGTCGTGCGCACACCCGCGCTCGTTACGGTCGATCGCACCGATGACTCCGTGGCGGAGACCGAGCATTTCGGCCCGATCTCGCTGCTGATCAAGAGCACCGGGACTGATGCATCCCTCGAGGCGTTCAGACGCAGCGTCCGCGAGCACGGCGCGATCACCGCGGGCGTGTACTCGACCCGCGAGGAGGTGCGGCGCGCGGCGGAGGAGGCTGCTCTCGAGGTGGGCGTGGCGCTGTCCTTGAATCTCACCGATGGCGTGTACGTCAACCAGTCGGCGGCGTACTCGGACTTCCACGCGACCGGCCTGAACCCGGCGGCCAACGCGTCGCTGACGGACTTAGCGTTCGTCGCTCCCCGCTTTCACGTCGTGCAGACGCGGGAGCACGTCGCCGACGAGCCCGAGGCGTAGCGATGTACGGCCTACCCGAGGAGCGGAATCGATCGCAGCCGGCCGAGCCTGAGGACACGGCGCTCCGCGACTCGTTCGAGGCGACGATCGCGGCCGACGAACGGATCGAGCCGCGCGACTGGATGCCCGACGAGTACCGAACGACGCTCGTCCGGCAGATCGCGCAGCACGCCCACTCGGAGATCATCGGGATGCAGCCCGAGGGCAACTGGATCACGCGCGCCCCATCACTTCAGCGCAAGGCGATCCTGATGGCGAAGGTGCAGGACGAGGCCGGCCACGGGATGTACCTGTACAGCGCGGCGGAGACGCTTGGGGTGAGTCGCGACCAGCTGGTCGAGCTGCTGCTCGCCGGCAAGCAGAAGTACTCCTCGATCTTCAACTACCCGACGCTGAGCTGGGCCGACATGGGAGCGATCGGGTGGCTGGTCGACGGCGCCGCGATCATGAACCAGATCCCGCTGACCCGCTGCTCGTACGGACCGTACGCGCGGGCGATGGTCCGGGTCTGTAAGGAGGAGAGCTTTCACCAGCGCCAAGGCTTCGAGATCCTCCATACGCTCTCGCACGGGACCGGCGCCCAGCACGAGATGGCGCAGGACGCGGTGAATCGCTGGTGGTGGCCGTCGCTGATGATGTTCGGGCCGCCCGACGACGAGTCGCCGCACACGGCCCAGTCGATGGCGTGGAAGATCAAGCGATTCACCAACGACGAGCTCCGGCAGCGGTTCGTCGACATCTGCGTTCCGCAGGCGGCGGTGCTGGAGCTGACGCTGCCCGATCCCGACCTGCGCCTTGACGAGCCGACCGGGAACTACCGCTACGGCGAGATCGACTGGGAGGAGTTCAAGCGCGTTCTGAAAGGCGACGGGCCCTGCAACCGGCAGCGGCTCGAGCACCGCACTCGCGCCCACGAGGAGGGGCGGTGGGTGCGCGAGGCGGCGGCCGCGTATGCCGCCAAGCGGGCGCGCGCTGAGGAGCGGCTGGCGGCATGACCTCCACCGAGCTCCGCGACTGGCCGCTGTGGGAGGTGTTCGTCCGGGCTCGCCGCGGGCTCTCACACCAGCACGTCGGGAGTCTTCACGCGCCGGACGCCGAGATGGCGCTGCGAAACGCGCGAGACGTGTACACCCGCCGGCAGGAGGGAGTCTCGATCTGGGTCGTCCCGACCGCCCAGATCGCGACGTCGTCGCCTGATGAGAAGGACGCGTTCTTCGAGCCCGCCGGCGACAAGCCCTACCGCCATCCGACCTTCTTTCACGTCCCGGAGGGGGTGCAGCACCTGTGAGCGCCACGGCGACGAGCACTTCCGACGTCGCGCTTTACGCGCTGCGGCTCGGCGACGACGCCCTGATCCTCGCGCAGCGGCTCGGGGAGTGGTCGTCGATGGCACCTGAGCTCGAGGAGGACATCGCGCTGACGAACATCGCGCTGGACCTGCTCGGCCAGGCTAGGTTCCTGCTCACGCTCGCCGGCGAGCTCGAGGGTTCCGGGCGCGACGAGGACGAGCTTGCGTTCGGGCGCGGCGAGCGTGAGTTCTACAACTGCCTGCTGGTCGAGCAGCCAAACGTCGACTTCGCCCACACGATCGCGCGCCAGCTCCTGTTCTCGACGTACCAGCTTGCGTTGTACGAGCCGCTCACGGGATCCGCGGACAGCGGCCTCGCCGGGATCGCGGCGAAGGCCGTCAAGGAGGTCGCCTACCACCGCGATCACGCGGTCAAGTGGTCGCTCCGGCTCGGCGACGGGACCGCCGCGAGCCACTCGCGAATGCAGGACGCGATCGAGCGCCTGTGGCCGTATACACATGAGCTGTTCGAGTCCGACGAGCTGGTGGAGCGCCTTGCGGTCGGCGGCGTCGCGGTCAATCCAGCGGGATTGTGCGACAGCTGGGGGCAGTTCATCGGGGCGACGCTGGGTGAGGCGACGGTCACCGTGCCCGAGACGAGCTGGCGGCCGAGCGGCGGGCGACGCGGCGAGCACACCGAGGCGTTCGGGCACATGCTCGCGGAGATGCAGTGGCTTCACCGATCGCACCCGGGCGCCAGCTGGTGAGCGCCACGATGCTGACCGTAGATCAGCTGGCCGCCACGATCGGCGACATCGCCGACCCCGAGATCCCCGTGCTGACGCTGTCGGACCTCGGCATCCTACGCGGGATCGACCTCGCTGCCGACGGACATTTGGTGGTCAGGATCACACCGACGTACAGCGGCTGCCCGGCGATCGATCCGATCCGCCGCGAAGTCGAGCGGGTTGTCGAAGAGCTGGGGCCCCCGGACGCCGAGGTACGGATGGAGCTCTCACCGCCCTGGAGCACTGACTGGATGAGCGACGATGGTCGGCGAAAGCTCCTCGACTACGGGATTGCCCCGCCTGACCCGGCCGCCGAGCCGGGGTGTGCGCTGCTCAGCATGCCGGCGCGCTGCCCGCGGTGCGAGTCCGAGGACACGCGCGAGGTCAGCCGCTTTGGCTCGACCCCGTGCCAGGCACAACACGTGTGCAATGCCTGCCTGGAGCCGTTTGATCGCTTCAAGACGCTGAGATGAGCGCGGTCGCCGAGGCCTCCGGCGCCCGCCACGCGCTGCATCCGTTGCGGGTCGCCGCGGTCGAGCCGCTCACCGACGACTCCGTCGCGATCACGATTGAGGTGCCGGACGAGCTGCGGGAGACGTTCGAGTTCCAGCCCGGGCAGCACGTCGCGATCGTGCGGCGCGCAGGAGGGGACGAGCTACGCCGCAGCTACTCGATCTGCGCGCCAGTGGGAGGGCCGCTGCGCGTGGCGGTCAAGCTGCTGCCCGAGGGTAGGTTCTCGCGCTATGCGTGCAGCGAGCTGAAGCCGGGTGACACGCTCGAGGTCCTGCCGCCCGTGGGCCGCTTCACGCCCGCGCTCGATCCCGCTCGCACCCGTCACTACGCCGCAATCGCGGCGGGCAGCGGGATCGCTCCGGTGATGTCCATCACCTCGTCGGCGCTGGACGTCGAGCCGAGCAGCCGCTTCACGCTCATCTACGGCAACCGGACGACGAGCTCGATCATGTTCCTCGAGGAGCTCGAGGACCTCAAGGATCGCTACCCCGACCGGTTCCAGCTCGTGCACGTGCTCTCGCGCGAAAACCCCGGAGTCGAATTGCTTGCGGGCCGGATCGACCGGGCCAAGCTGACACGGATCCTCGAGCTTCTGCTCCCCCCCGAGACAATCGACGAATGGTTCCTCTGCGGCCCCTTGCAGATGATCGAGGAGATACGGACGACCCTGACCGACAAGGGCGTCGCCATGAGCACGATCCATCGGGAGCTGTTTCACGCCGAGGACATGACGCCCGCGGTTGCGACCTCGGAGGTAATCGCCGAGGGCACGGGGGCGGCGGTCGACGTGATCCTCGACGGCCGGCGGAGCACGCTGACCGTCCCGCATGATGGTGTCTCGATTCTCGAGGCGGCTCTCCTCGTACGCCCGGACGCGCCGTTCGCATGCAAGGGCGGGGTGTGTGGAACGTGTCGCTGCCGGCTGCTCGAGGGTCAGGTGCGGATGGACCACGCGTACGCGCTCGAGGACGATGAGCTGGCCGACGGGCTCGTGCTCGCGTGTCAATCCCATCCTGTGACTGACACGGTTGTCCTCGACTTCGACGCGGTGTAACGCCCGCCGGCCAGCGGTCACAACTCGGCAATCGACGCGCCGAGAAGCGCGGCTGCCGAATTAACAGCCACTACGCGTCCTCAGGTTGGCACGCGAGGCTCCTGGCGTGTCGAGTGCCGAGTTGTTGCCTCAGTGGTGCTTTGCGTGCTTGCCGGAAGAGACCGTGATCGCGACCTTCGTCCCGAAGGCCGCCGTCGTTCCAGCACCAGGCCGCGTCGAGATCACATCACCCTCGGGAATCCGATTCGAGGAAGCCCTGCGGATCTTGCCGACCGTGCAATTCACTAGGGAATCAGTGCCTTCGCGCGCGGCCGTCTGCGCACCGACAGCATGAGCGGCGCGGCGGCAGCCGCGTAGAAAGACTAGGCAGACGGGCCGGTCACAATGCTCGCTCCCTCGCTTTCCGATACCGATGGAGCGAGTGTCTTGTCCTCGTTCCAGGAGTAGGCGTACGCAGGGTTGTCGTGCTCGCGCCACACCGCCGTCATCTCTAGTGGTCTGAAGGTGTCCCACATCACCGCAAGCTCGTTCGTGTGCTTGGCGCCCAGCGCCTTTTCCACCGCGCCGGGTTGGGGACCGTGGGGCAGCCCGCTGGGGTGCAGGGTGATGCTGCCGATGTTGACACCCTTGCGGGCGGCGTAGTTGCCCTCGGCATAGAACATCACCTCCTCGGACTGGATGTTCGAGTGGTGGTAGGGCAGCGGCACCGAGGTCTCGTCCCAGTCGAGCATCCTCGGCGCAAA
>CATPBV010000076.1 GCA_955652345.1 uncultured Solirubrobacteraceae bacterium
CTGCTACGCACCCTCGCCGAGGACCTCCGCGAGCGGCGCGAGAGGATCAGGCTCGGCGGTGGATCCGAGAAGATCGCCGCGCAGCACGAGCAGCAGAAGCTGACCGCCCGCGAGCGTCTCGCACTGCTGATCGACGACGGCACGTTCGTCGAGCTCGGGATCCACGGGCGGCCCCATTTCTCACAGCGGGCGATGGAGGGCCGCGAGGCGCCCGCCGATGGCGTGATCACCGGATACGGCAAGGTCGATGGGCGGCTCGTCGCCGTCGCCGCCTACGACTTCACGGTGATGGCCGGATCGATGGGGATGACCGGCGAGCTCAAGGTCACGCGGCTGCGCGAGCTGGCGCTGACCCAGCGGATGCCGATGATCTGGCTGCTCGACTCCGCCGGCGCACGCATCCAGGAGGCCGTCGGGTCGCTGTTCGCGGGCAGCGGGCACCTGTTCCGCGAGGAGGTGATCAACTCGGGGGTGATCCCGCAGGTTGCGGCGCTGATGGGTCCGTGCGCCGCGGGGACTGCATACATTCCGGGCCTCGCCGACTTCGTGCCGATGGTCAAGGGGCGCGGGTCGATGGCGCTTGCCGGTCCGCACCTGGTGAGGGCGGCGGTGGGCGAGGACGTGACCCAGGAGGAGCTCGGGGGTTCCCGGGTACATTGCCGCAAGTCGGGCGTCGGCGACCTCGAGGTCGAAGACGACCCGGCGTGCATCGACGCGATCAAGCGTTACCTGAGCTACTTCCCGCAGCATTGCGAGGAACCGGCGCCGGTGCTCCCGTGCAGCGACCCGATCGACCGCGGCGACGAGAAGCTGCTCGACATCCTGCCGTCCTCCAACCGGACGCCCTACGACATGTACGAGGTGATCAGGCGGATCGTCGACGACGGCGTCTACTTTGACCTGAAGCCGCAGTTCGCCAAGACGATCATCACCTGCCTGGCGCGCTTCGGGGGCCGGCCGGCCGGGATCGTAGCCAACCAGCCCAGGCAGCTCGGGGGGATCCTCGACAACGACTCGGCGGACAAGGCTGCCCGTTTCATAAACCTCTGCAACGCGTTCGGGATCCCGCTCGTCTACCTGATGGACGTGCCCGGGTTCATGGTCGGCACCAAGGTCGAGGGGGCCGGGATCATCCGCCATGGGGCGAAGATGCTGTACGCGACCGCCAACGCGACGGTGCCGAAGGTGACCGTCGTGCTGCGCAAGGCCTACGGCGCCGGCTACTACGTGATGTGCGGGCGCGCGTACGAGCCCGACCTGATCGTGGCCTGGCCGAGCGCCGAGATCAGCGTGATGGGCGCCGAGGGCGCGATCGAGATCATCTTCCGCAAGCAGGTCCAGGAGGCCGACGATCCCGAAGCCAAGCGCAAGGAGCTGATCGACCAGGTACGCGGGGTCATTGATGTCTACAAGGCCGCCGGCAACGCGATGATCGATGACGTGATCGATCCACGCGAGACCCGGGCGACGATCTGCCGGGCGCTCGAGATGACTTCCGGCAAGCGGGTCAACCGGCCGTGGAAGCGCAGCGGAGTGGTACCGGTTTGAGCCTCGAAGACCCCGTCGTCATCACCTGCGCGATCTCTGGCGCGATCGCGAACCGCGAGCAGTGCCCGGCGATCCCGTACACGCCCGAGGAGTACGCCGCCGAGGCGCGGCGAATCGTCGACGAGGGCGGTGTCCACATCCACATCCACGCCCGCCGGCCCGACGGCACGCCGAGCTACGAGGTGGAGGATTTCCTGGCGATCCGCGACGCGATCACGGCCGAGGTCGGTGACGCCGCGATCATCAACTTCTCGACGGGGACGATCGGCGTGTCCGTGGCCAAGCGGATCGCCTACCTCGAGGCCGGCCGGCCCGAGGTCGCGGCACTCAACATGGGGTCGATGAACTACGCGAAGTACTCCCGAAAGCGCCGGGACTTCGTGTTCAAGTTCGTGTTCGCGAATCCGTTCGACGAGATCATCGAGCTGCTGCAAGCGATGCGTCGCCTCGGGATCAAGCCCGAGCACGAGTGCTTCGACGTCGGTCACGTCGGCTCGCTCGAGCCGCTGCTCGACATGGGAGTGCTGGAGCCGCCGCTGCACGCAGACTTCGTGATGGGCGTGCTCGGGGGGATCCCGGCGAGCGCCCGCAACCTCGCGGCGATGGCCGACAACCTCCCTGAGGGACACCACCACTGGGGGGTGATCGGGATTGGGCGCGCCCAGTGGATGCTGGTGGCCGCCGCGCTGACGCTCGGCGGCTCGATCCGGGTCGGTCTCGAGGACAACCTTTACCTCCCGAGCGGCGAGATGGCCCGCTCGAACGGCTCGCTGATCGCGAAGGCCCACCAGATGACCGAGGACGCCGGCCGGAAGCCCGCAACGGTGGAGGAAGCGCGCGCGCTCCTCGGCATCAAGGCGCCGGCAAGGGCATGACGCTCCCCCTCGACGGCCTGAGGGTCCTGGACCTGACCCGGCTGCTGCCGGGTGGCTTCTGCTCATTGCTGCTGGCCGACTTCGGCGCCGATGTGATCAAGGTCGAGGACACCGGCCTCGGCGACTACATCCGCTGGTCGCCCCCGTACTACGAAGGCGCGCACGAGACAGCGAGAAGCGCCCTGTTCCTGGCGCTCAACCGCGGCAAGCGCTCGATCCGAGTGGACCTGAAGACCGATGAAGGCAAGGACGTCCTGCTGGCGCTCTCCCGTGGCGCCGACGTGCTGATCGAATCCTTCCGGCCTGGAGTGCTGGAGCGGCTCGGAGTCGGCTACGAGCGTCTTGCGCGAGAGAACCCCCGGCTCGTCTACTGCGCGATCACGGGCTACGGCCAGGACGGACCGAACCGCGACCGCTCGGGTCACGACATGAACTACCTGGCATTGAACGGGTTGCTTGGTCTGACAGGCGCCGCTGACGGCCCGCCCCTGCAGTCCGCCGGTCAGATCGCCGACGTCGGTGGCGGGGCGCTGATGGCGCTCGTCGGGATCCTGCTCGCGCTTCGCGAGCGGGAGCGTTCGGGGCAGGGGCAGCTGGTCGATTGCTCGATGTTCGACGGCTCGCTCTCATGGCTCGCGATGGTCGCCGCCGAGGCCCTCGCTGGGGGCACGGTCGCCCGGCGCGGCGAGCTGATGCTCGCAGGCGGGATCGTTTGCTATCGGCCGTACGCGTGTGCCGACGGGCACGTCGCGATCGGCGCGCTCGAGCCGAAGTTCTGGAGCGCATTCTGCAAGGGCGTGGGCCGTGAGGACCTGGTCGACCACGCTTTCGACCCACCCGGCTCCGATGCGCATCGGGCCCTGTGCGAGATCTTCGCTGGGCGCACGCGCGAGCAGTGGCGCCAGTTCGCATCGGAGCACGACTGCTGCCTCGAGCCGGTGCTCGACCTCGACGAGGCACTCGAGTCCGAGCTGGTGGCCGCGCGGGAGATGGTCGTCGAGCTCGATCAGCCCGGTGCCGAGCGGCCGGTGAAGCTGCTCGGCGTGCCGGTGAAGCTGACCCGGACGCCCGGGGACCCGGGACGTCGTCCGGGCCCGATGCTCGGCGAGCACACCGAGGAGCTCCTTCGAGAGGCCGGTTATTCGAACGACGCGATTGGCGAGTTGCTAGCAGCCGGGGTCGTCGCTGGTCCCCAGGCAACCGCGCAGGGCACCTTCCTGGCCCGATGAGCACGCTTACCCGAACCGGTCTGCTGAGGATGTCCGAGCTCGCCGAGCGCTCCGGCGTGAGCGCCGGGACCATCAAGCACTATCTGCGCGAAGGGTTGCTCGGGCCGGACGCCGAGGTGGTCCGGACGTCGCGGAACATGGCCTACTACCCGCGAGAGTTCGTCGAGCGGATTCAGCTGATCAAACGCCTCCAGGAGGAGCGGTTCATGCCGCTGCGCGTGATCCGCGACCTGCTCGCCGGCGATCCCGACCGTGCGGCCCGCTTGATCGAGCTCGAGGACCGGATTCTCGAGCGAGCGATCGCCGCGCGGGAGACCGGCCGGGTGTCGCGGGCGAGCGTCCGCGAGACCTACGCGATGCCCGAGAACGTCCTCGACCGCCTCGAGGAGCTCGGCGTGCTGACGCCGGGCGCCCGCGGCTACGACGCCGACGACGTGGCGATCATCGAGGCGATCTCGAGGTTTCGTGCGGGCGGTTACCAGGAGGCGATCGGCTTCACTGTGTACGACACCCTGCGATACAAGCAGGCGCTCGAACCGCTGGTCGAAGAGGAGGTACGAGTGCTGCTCGAACGGCTAGCGGGCCGTGTGGAGGTTGAGCGCGCGGCGCAGATCATCTCCTCGGGCGCGCAGCCGCTCCGCGATTTGATCGGTGCGATGCACGCGAAGCTCCTGCTGGCTGCGCTGCGGCGGCAGCGAGGAGCGCAGTAGGGCCGCGCCAGGAGTCAGCTGATCCTCAGCGTGCGGTCTCGGCTCCGTGCTGCTCGATCAGCCGCGCCAGCTTCGCGGGCGTGTCGTGTTCCGGTATCGGCGAATACAGGATCAGCCGTTGCTCGGGAGCCTCCGCCGGGTTGAACACGGCGTGCTCGAACACGAGCTTGCCCACAACGGGGTGAAGGATCTCCTTGCGGCCTGCGCCCGCGCGCGCGACCTCGTGGCGCTTCCAGAGCTTGCAGAACTCCGGACTCGAGCGCCGCAGGGCGCCTATCAGCTGTTCGAACTCGGGATCGCCCAGATGCCGTGCGCTGTCGGCGCGGAACTTCGCGACGAGCAAGCGCGCGCTCCGATCCCAGTCGGCGAACAGCTCGCGCCTGCGAGGGTCCATGAAATGGAGCCACAGGTGGTTGCGGGTGCCAGGCGGCAGTCGATCGAAGTCGCCGAACACGGCGCAGGCGGCCCGGTTGTAGGCCAGGTAGTCGGAGCGGCGCCCGAGCACGTACGCCGGATTGGCGCCGAGGTTCTCGATCAGTCGGCGCAAGGTCGGCGAAACACGCTCCGCCGTCGGTTTGCACGGCGGCGGCTCTTCGCCTCGGCCCAGCAACACCAGGTGCGTGCGCTCGGCGGGCGTCAGTCGGAGCGCCCGCGCCAGCGCCTCGAGGACGTCGAGCGACGCGCGCACGTCCCGGCCCTGCTCGAGCCACGTGTACCAGGTGGTGCCCACGCCGGCCAACAGCGCCACCTCCTCGCGGCGTAAGCCCGGCGTCCGGCGCCGGCCGCCGTTTGGCAGACCGACATCGTCGGGTCTGAGGCTCGCGCGGCGTCGGCGCAGGAAGTCGGCGAGCTCGGCACGCCGCTGGTCGCCGCTCGAGCCGTTTCCGTCGACAGTCGTCGAGGTGCTGGGGGGAAGTTCAACTACCAGGATAAATACCTCTCTTGTACCTGGATACGTAGTGTCGCACACTGCATTACGTGAATGCAACTAGGACGTTACTCCCTCGCCGGATCGGCTCCACCAACGCGCTGCTGTTTGTGGTCTGCCTGGCTCAATTCATGGTCATCCTCGACGTGGCCGTCGTCAACGTCGCCTTGCCCGAGATGCGCAACAGCCTGCACTTCTCGACCACCGGCCTCCAGTGGGTGGTCAACGCCTACACGATCACGTTCGCTGGCTTCATGATGCTCGGGGCACGTGTCGCCGACCTGCTTGGACGGCGGCGCGTCTTTGTTGCGGGCACGGCGCTGTTCGCGCTCTCCTCGCTGGCGTGCGCGATCGCGAGCTCGCGTGGCATGCTGATCGGCGTCCGGGCGCTTCAGGGCTTCGGCGCGGCAGTCGTCTCGCCGGCCACGCTTTCGATCATCACCTCCTCATTGCGCGAGGGTCCCGAGCGCAATCGCGGTCTGGGCCTGTGGGCAGCGATCGGCGGGCTGGGTGCCTCCTCGGGAGCGCTCCTAGGCGGCGTCCTGACCCAGGTCTTCGGATGGCCCGCGATATTCGCGATCAACGTTCCGATCGGCGCGCTCGTCATTTCGCTCGCGCCGCGGTTCATCCCGGCCGACCTGCGGAGCACAGCGCCGCGTCACTTCGACGTGGCGGGTGCGGTGCTGGTGACAGCCGGACTGGTCGCCCTCACCTACGGGATCGTGCGCACCGAAGTGCTCGGATGGAGCTCCTCCGGGGTCATCGTGCCGCTCGCGCTCAGCGTGATCCTCCTCGCCGGGTTCGCATTGGTGGAGGCTCGCGTCGCGAGCTCGCCCCTGGTCCCGCTCTCGATCTTCAAGAGGACCCAGCTGCGGACCGCGAACCTGATCGTGGTCCTGATGTACGCAGCGCTGTTCTCGATGTTCTTCTTCGTCACGCTCTACCTGCAGCAGGTGCTCGGCGACAACGCGCTCCAGGCGGGGCTCTCGTTCCTGCCGATCACGCTGTCCGTGTTCACGGCTTCCTCCCTGGCCCCTCGACTCGTCGCTCGCATCGGCGTGCGGCCCGTCGTGACGCTGGGAATGCTCTGCGCCACCGGTGGCTTGCTGTTGCTGACCGGTGTGCGGCCGGGAGGCGACTACTTCGTGGTGGTGGCGCCCGGCGGGATCCTCGCCGGCCTCGGGATGGGTCTCACGC
This sequence comes from uncultured Solirubrobacteraceae bacterium, assembly GCA_955652345.1. Taxonomy (GTDB): domain Bacteria; phylum Actinomycetota; class Thermoleophilia; order Solirubrobacterales; family Solirubrobacteraceae; genus Palsa-465. Next base: position 6,488 of record CATPBV010000076.1, read on the forward strand.
TCGTCTCCTCGACGATCGCCGCCACCCAAGGTGTTCCATGGACCCAGAGCGGGCTCGCCTCGGGGCTCTTGAATATGTCGAGGCTGTTCGGCGGGGCGCTCGGTCTCGCGGTTCTGAGCACGATCGCGGCATCGAGCTCGCGGGGAGTGGGCGGTGGCGCGTTGGCCATGACCGACGGCTTCACCGTGGCGTTCGAGGTCGGTGCGACAATCACCATGCTCGCCGCGTTGCTGGCAGCGCTCGGACTGCGAGCGCGGCCTGCCTCGGCGGTTGCGCCGGCACTCGTCTCCGCTAAGCCGCATGTGTCAGAGCGCCTCGCGGCCTGAGCCACCTACCACCGCACCTCGTGGCGCTCCATGACGCCGTAGCCGTCGGCGAGTTTCAGGCCGCCTGGCAGCTCTCCGGAGAAGGTCCCGAACGGCTGCCGGTATCTCGATCGGACGATCAGGAAGTTCTCGTTTCGCTCGCGCTCCGCCTCTGACTCGAACCGGAGGCCGTCGACGGAGGAGAGATCGTCGGTGAACAGGCAGGGCGCCGCTTCGCTCGGCGCACCGTCGATCCAGACGGTGCGCTCGCTGGCGGCCGGAGGATCGTTGACCCCGCTGACGAGGCTCCACGCGGCCGGGCGCCCGTCGCTCAGAGTGCCGACGCCCGCCGACCACCGCCAGCTGGTGTGGCGCGGGTAGTAGGCGGCGGTGTCGTCGACGACCGCTCTGGCGGCGAAGGGCCGCCGCTCGCCCGCTATCTCGACGAATCCCGTCGCCGGGATGCCGCCCTGCTTGCGAGTCCACGCGTAGTTGCGGCCGGCCGGGCACACGGTCTCGACGCCTTCCGTCTCCTCGAGCATGAGCTCAACGGTGATGAGCGGATCGCGTACGCGCACACTCGAGGTCTTCAGCTCGACGGTATTCCGGCGCAGCGTGGTGCGTTCATATAGCCGACCGCCGGCACGATCCCAGACCGCCCAGAA